>NZ_JBNNUW010000008.1:0-195728 GCF_050280125.1 Lysinibacillus sp. NPDC093692 | reverse complement strand
GAAATGACACCAGAACAGTGGGAGGAGTTCACAACAAAACCAGGTGAACAAACACCAGAACAGTGGGATCCATATTCATCTAATCCAGAAGAAGACATGATGCAAGGTTCTACATCGGGTTCTACATCTCCATATTGAGTTTCTTTAATGTATGTAAATACAATTCTGAAAGATACTGAAGCCAATCAGATATATCTTCAGGCAGCAATAAACTAATAGTTATGAAAAAGATATATTCCCCTTAGGATAAACAAGCATGTTTATTCTAAGGGGAACTTTGTGTCTTAAAAAATTCTCAAGAAAATTCAGTGAGGATTTTTTCTATTGATGACGTTATTACATGTAAGAAAGATTTGTAGGAAGCTCAAAATTAATGGTAGGCAAGTGAAAAGAATAAAGGGGCGTGTTAAAACTTAAACGGCAAAATAAGAATCCATCTTATTTCAAGATGGATTCTTATTATTGCTCATATTGAAAAATAATAGATTTTAATAAATGTCATCTTAACAAGTGACTTCATACACTTAAAGAAGATTTCCTCTGCGCCCAATGCTTTTAGGGATACGTATGTCAAACACGAACACATTAACAACATAAATACGACCAAAAATAACCATGGACGTAGATTGATTTTATACATAATAACTGCTCCTTAACTTAATAAGTTGAAAGATAACTGCTATATAGTCAGATAAATATTGATTCTGAACACTCTATAAATGACGTTAAAATCAATTTTCTTTCTAACAATTAATGTACATGACCAATCTGGATTCTGTATGAAGATATTGAGGAGTTTATATAGAGAAGTTGAACCCATAAGCTTTTATTCAAGTGTAGTTTAGAAATAAAGTCGATACGTTTATAAAAAAGGTTCGATGAGAAAGGTTATTGTGGATTTTGAATAGTAATCTAAAATAGTATTTTTTAGTGAAAACTAAAAGAATATGTGAATTTGAAAATCGATTAAGGAAATGAAGAGTGACAATAAGCTGTTTCACTAAAGGCCAGATTATTGGAGATCAACATTGCTGAAAATGAGAATACTTGAGATGATGACTCAGGAACAAGCTGAGGATATTGCACATAATTGGCACTATGATGGAGAATATTCTTTTTATAATATAGAAGCTGATGAAGAAGATGTAGCTGAATTTTTAGACCCAGAAACAAGAGGTAACTCAATGTTTGCAGTTTTGAAAGAAGATGAAATTATTGGTTTCTTCAGTGTTAACAAAGTAGCTGCTAATATTTATGATATAGGTTTAGGAATGAGGCCAGATTTGATTGGCGATGGTAGAGGGTTAGAATTTCTAAATGCAGGTATTGATTTTGTCCTATCAAGATTTACACCAGATAAAATTACATTATCAGTGGCAACTTTTAATCGAAGAGCGAAAAAGTATATAGAAAAGTTGGGTTTAAAGATATTGATATATTTATGCAAGATACAAATGGTAGCACATATGAATTTCTAAGAATGGCTTATGAATGCTAATTTATAGGTTCCTTTGTTAAAATAAATGACGCGTTTCTTGAAGATTATTGAGTTGCATATGCAGCTCTTTTTTTCTTTATTGAACTAACGGTGCAGCTTAGTTCAACAATGAGGCTATTTAATTGAATAACACCTTTGGTGAAATTAATGAATTTATGTTAATATTTAGGTTAAATTATAAACTGATGTACATAAACTAATGACGCAATTTAGTGGAGGAGGGATTATATGTATGAGTGAAATATCTTTTAATGAGTTAGAGAAGAAAGTGAAGAAGATTAAAATTGAAGGTTTTGTCATTTATAAAGGAAATACACGGATCTTTGAATATTTAAAGAATAAAAAAGTCGTAAAAAATCCGACAAAGGTTTATTCCATTACAAAGAGTATTGTGTCTATATTAATTGGAATTATGGTCGATAAAGGGCTAATAAAAAACATTCATGAACCTATTTATAACTACTTTCCGGAAATATTAGAGTTCAATGACCCCATGAAGGAGGAAATCACATTATTTCATTTGCTGACTATGACTTCAGGGTTACAAGTAGGAAAATTCCAAAGTTCAAAAAACTGGGTTAAATTCATACTAGAACAACCAGTTATACATAGACCAGGTTCGACTTTTGAATATAATAGTGGGAACTCTCATTTACTAAGTGCGATCATCCAAAAAGTTTCAGGAGGTACTACCGCCTCATTTGCTGAAGAATTTCTATTCCATCCATTAGGGATAAAAAAATACATATGGGTAAAGGACCCGCAAGGAATTCACGAGGGTGGCTTTAGTATTTCATTAAATTTAGAGGATATGGTGAAATTTGGATTTTTATTACTTAACGAAGGGAATTTTAAATCAAATCAAGTGGTTTCATCTACCTGGATCCACGAAGCAAAAAAACCATATAAACAATTTGACGCAGAAGAAGACAGAACAGCTGGATATGGTTATGGTTATCAGCTATGGACTTGTGAAATGACTAATAGTAACACCAAAATTGAATATTACTATGCGAATGGCTTATACGGACAATATATATTTATTGTTCCGAATTTAAATATTATGGCTGTGGCAAAAAGCTATCTACAAGATGATCAGTCCTCTGCGCCGCAACTCTTTTTTGAAGAACTTTTACGTAGTTGGAAGGATGAATGAGACATTTAAACAAATAAAAAGGGATTTTTCTCATCTTCCGAGATCATAAAAGTATCTTGTGAAAAGGGGTAATCACTATCTTAATGTTCAACATTCGGGCTATTTAATGGAATAACTTATAGGAGGTAAATATGAATAAAGAAGCGTTTCTAAAAGAATTAGATGAAATAATACAAGATGAGTTATTTATCGGCAATTCTGTTGATGACTTAGACGATGAAACATTACTAGATAATTGGTCTATTTCTATGGGGCAAGAATTGGTGAGCAAATTTACTACTGAAGATTTGATAACATTCTTTCATCAAGTTCAAAACAATAGAAAAGAACAGATAGTTAACACCAGTGACCATAATATGATTTTTTATGTTTGGTTTGATTGGCAATCTGCAAGACTTCACTTCAATCTCATATCAGATTTACACACAAAATTACCTTTTGGTTGTAACCATAAGGTAATCGAAAACATAGAGCCAATCCTAAACGACTTTTTACAATTTCCCTATCACGATGGATTTCCAATAGGAGAGAAAGAAGAGAAAGAGGTTATTGAAAATGAATTTGATATTGAACCACTTAAGGTCTATTCGATAATAATTACTAATGATTAAGAAGCTCTATCTTTAATTTGAGAGCTTTTTTAATTTTAGTTAAAAACAACATTAAACATTAACAGAGCTTAGAGAAAAGATAAATAATAGCGTCGGCAGCAATTATCGATTCCGAATATTTGTTGTATGGATGAGAGGATCGTAGAGGTTACTAAGCGAAAATGAAGTATCTTCACATAAACTACAGATTGAAAGGTTATAATGGGCTTCGAGGGGGATATATCGATGAACTATCAAATTCTTGTAGTAGAAGACGATTTAGAAATTCAAGAATTAATTAAACAGTTTTTGATGACACAAAACTATACAATAGAGGTTGCTTCAGATGGACTAGAGGGAATGAAACGATTTAATACACAACCCTTTGATTTAATTCTTCTGGATGTCATGATGCCAAACCTTAATGGATTTGAAGTTGCCAAAATGATCCGTAGTCAGTCAAACATACCCATTATTATGTTGACGGCTTTAGAAGAAGAACAAGATCAAATGAAAGGCTTTGATATAGGGATTGATGATTATATAACAAAACCCTTTTCATTTCATGTGTTAATAAGACGAGTACAAGCGGTTCTAAGAAGAAGTTGTAATCAAAATAGCGATAATCATTTAAATTTTAATGAACTGAATGTCGATTGTGACGGATATAAGGCTTATGTAAATAAAGTTGAAATACCGTTAACAACTAAAGAGTTCGAAATTTTACAACTACTACTTCATAATGAAAAAAAGGTACTTACTCGAGAAATTATTGTAGAAAAAATTTGGGGCTATGAATATGCAGGAGAAACAAGGATGATCGATACACATATAAAAAATTTAAGAAAAAAATTAAATATACCTTATATAAAAACAGTAAAGGGTATTGGATACAAAATCGATGAATAGGATTGTAAACATCATGAAGATGAAACGAATAACGTATAAGCTCTTTATGATCACTTCGCTCATATTATTATCTTTTGCAGTCTTGATTTATTTAACGTTATACTTCTTCCTTCCAACATTTTATGAACAATATAAAACGAATCAACTCCAATCTGGAATTGAGGAAATAATTGATGACTCTAAAAATTTAACAATCCAAAATGCGATTCCACTTTTGGATGAGTATACAAAAGAAAACAATGCCATCATTTACTTACAAACTAAAGAAGGAACTATTATATATTCGCCTTCATTTTTTATTCAGGGGGATACCCAACGACCAATACTTTCTGCAAAAACAGCGCCCTTACAAAATTCAGAAAACCTTAATAATGCATTTAATATTACTTTGCCCATTCAATTCCTAAATGAAGATAATTTAATGGTTACTGTATTTGCGACGTTACAACCTATTGATGAAGCGACACAGGTCTTAGTCCGTTTTCTCCCATATATAAGTATCATTGTAATATGTATCGGGTTAGGAAGTGCCTTTTTATATTCAAGGTTCATTACAAAACCGCTCATCTATATGAATGAAGGTGCGCAAAAGATGGCCAACTTGGACTTTTCCGAAAACATCGTAGTTCGTTCAAATGATGAATTAGAGGAACTATCCAATAGCTTGAATGAGATGTCGAATAACTTGCAACGAACTATGCTCGATTTACAAAAAGCAAATGAGCAATTAAAAGATGATATTGAAAGAGAGCGAAAAATCGAAACAAAACGCCGAGAATTTTTCGCAACAGTTGCACATGAGTTAAAAACTCCGCTCACTGTTATGAAAGGATATTTAGAAGGGATGATTTATCATATCGGCCCTTATCAAAATCGTGACCTCTACTTAGAAAAAAACCACAAAATTATCGAAGGAATGGAACAATTAGTTCGAGAGATTCTAAGCATGTCTAAACTAGAACAAGATACCTTTAAATTGCAATTGGAGGAAGTCAACCTTTTAGAATTATTAGATTCAATAACGAAAGATCTCGGTTATTTTGCTTCTGAAAAAGACATTCAGATTATAAAACAAATTTCTCCTAACATGAATGTACACACAGATCGTGATTTATTAGAAAAAGCTTTCAAAAACATCATTCATAATGCGATTACGTATTCACCGCACGGAGAAACAGTAAGTATAGACGTAACCAATCTCCAAAAAGAAAATCAGATTCAAATACAAGTGATGAATACAGGTGTCACAATCAAAGAAGAGGACATACAACAATTATTTGAGCCATTTTATAGAATCGAAAAATCGAGAAATCGGAATACTGGTGGGAGCGGACTAGGTCTTTATATTGTAAAGCAAATATTTGAATCACTTTCTATTACCTATTTAATGAATAATACCGAAAATGGTGTTCAATTTTTAGCTACCATTCCTAAAGGAAGATCATAGTATATATTTGGACTTAAACAACGCCGTCTAGTTAAAAAAATATCAGTCAAAAGAGTGTCAAATTGTAAAGGTATTTGACACTCTTTTTTTATTGTTGTGGAAAAGAATAAAACGAATGCATGATGTCAATAATAATATTTGACTGGACACTAAATGGTGTCGTATAATTAAGATACCATTTAGTGTCCTATTCATAAGGGAGAGGGGATTTTGAGCGAGAAAAATCTAGAGCGTGATGTTTATGCTGCGATTGCTGACCCAACAAGACGTCAATTAATACGCTTATTGGCTGATGCAGAAGAATTACCTCTTCACGAATTAACGGCTCATTTTCAAATGGGGCGTACAGCAGTTTCTAAGCATCTGGCTATCCTTAAAGATGCTGATCTTGTAATTGCTCGAAGGGTTGGTAGAGAAACGAGGTATCGGTTGAATGCCAATCCGTTGAAGGAAATTCAAGATTGGGTATCTTATTACGAAGAATTTTGGAAAGAAAGAATGGCTAAATTAAATCTACTATTGGAGGAAAAAAAATGAAAGCAGATGTATCTTTAGATTACCAATTTACAAGTTCAATCGAGAAAGTTTGGAACGCATTAACGGATTCAGACACTCTTGAAAAATGGATATGGAAAAATGATTTTAAACCAATCGTCGGGCATAAATTTCAATTCCGAGCTGAGCCAAACGAATGGTGGGATGGAATTGTCAATTGTGAAGTGCTTATAGTGGATGAACCTCATACATTATCTTATACTTGGGCGAGTGCCGGAGAAATCACTACGGTTACGTGGACGTTGACACAAGGTGAAGATGGTACTACTAACCTACATTTTGATCAATCTGGATTTAGTGAAGCAACGAAAGCTCGTCAAGGAGCAATCGAGGGAGCTAAATATGCTTGGATTAACAATGGTAATCAGCTTGAAAAAGTGTTAGCAGAACTATAATCCATATGAATCGCTTTTATAAATAAACCATTCTTCAACAATTCGACGCTTTTCCGAACACGGGAAGCGTCATTTTTAACTTCTTTCAGAAGAAGTTGACACACATTTATGCCGAGGCTTAATTGATTGGCATGTCGATTCAAAAACACAGCAAATACTTCTGAAGTTGTGCTAACATGACAATACTAGATTGAATGGAGAGTATCCGATGAAAATAAATCAATTAATCGCTAACAATATTAACCGATTAAATGTCGACTTGCCGGAAGATCAATCATTAGGAATTGCTGGATTGTCCGGATCTGGTAAAACTACATTTTGCCAAGCAATTGGTGAAGAATCAAAAAAGCGTCTCGTTTCTTTATTACCAAAGGCTGAATATCAGTATTTATTCCCGTATATAATGGAAACGAATTTTAGTGCCATTAAGATGGAAGAAATGCCTTTAGTCCTTTTTCTCGGGAAATCATCCATTTCTGCCAATCCACGTTCGACGGTTGGTACTCATACCGGCGTTTTTAAAGAGATTCGTGAAAAGCTGGCAAATAAATTTGATCTTTCGCCAGAAGTTTTTTCCTTTAATAATGCATTAGGCTGGTGTCCTGCTTGTAAAGGGCGTGGTACGACTAAAAATGTCGAATGTAAAAAGTGTGAGGGTAAGCGCTATAATCCAGAGGTTGAGCAATATAAGTTTGAATTATGGGATCAACCACATAGTATTTCCGATATTAACAACTTGAGTATTGAAGCGATTTATTCCCTTTCAGAGGAATTAGCGATTAGCGAAGAAAGACAACGTATTCTTACAAATATTATCCAAATGAATATTGGTTACTTAACGTTAAATCGAATTATGGGGACTCTGTCAGGTGGGGAATTAACACGACTGTACTTGGCAGAATTTATGGCAGCTAGTGAAAATACGGTCATTATTATAGATGAAATTTCTGTTGGTCTTGATCATCAAACGCTGTTGAAAATTTTAGAGCAGATTAAACAATTGGGCTATAAAAACCAAATTTGGCTTATTGATCATTCTGATACAGTGCTAGATACAGCGGATGAGCAACTGTTCTTTGGACCTGGCAGTGGGAAATATGGCGGTAAAATTGTCGAAGTATCACCACGTCCAGAACCAGTCTTTTGGGAACGAAATCAGGTAATGCCTACAGACTATTATCAATTTCATGATCTTTACTGCCGTAATATTGAAATGGCTGACATTCAGATTCCTAAAAATAGACTCGTAACCGTTACTGGTGAGTCCGGTTGTGGGAAATCGACCCTTGTCAATGAGTGTATCGCTAAGGATTTCCAAAAACGATATCCGAAAGATAAATTGGTTATGGTAGGACAAGACCGCAACCAATCGATTACTAGCCGATCAACAGTTGCTACGTTTCTTGATATTAAAAAGAAAATGACGAAATACAGTGACGAAATTGATGATATTTTCCAACGTTCCATTGAGGACATTATCGATGAGCTTCCAAATGAAGACATCGCTCATAAACGCTTAAGTTTATTAATTAAGCTGGGACTTGGTTATTTGACGTTAGAAAGAAAAACACAATCCTTATCAACAGGTGAATTTCAATGCGTTCATTTAGTGTCTGAGCTGTTTTCGAATGCAAGAAACCCCCATACTTTATTTATTTTTGATGAGCCTTCCAAAGGTTTATCACAAAATATTTTAAACCAATTCATTGATAGTGTTAGGGATATTTTGCAAGATGAATCTGTCTCTATCATGATGATTGAACATAATGCCTATATGATGGAAAGCTCCGATTTCATCGTCGATTTTGGTAAAAGACAGCCGGAACCTGTTCGACATCTTGATGTTGTCAGTCATGATGATTATTTTAGTCAACATAACAAACCAAATAGTGTAGCTCCATTGCATATATCTTCAACTCTAAATTCTAAAAATGGTATTCATTACTTAGAAGAGAATCATATTAGCTATTTTAAAAATGCCGAAAACATTTACAAAGGTGGTATTTTAAAAAGCTTATCATCGATGGCCCGATTAATTTATGGTGAATACGAATCTGCAACTATTGCTCCTGCCGTCGCCATTGATCTAGAAAGACACTTGTATAGTCAGTATAGTTTTTTATATGAAATAGGTGGTCTCATCAACCATATTGTGGCGTCACATCCGAAGAATAAAGATACAAGAAACTTCGATTTCTTTAGTCAGGAAAATCATTGCCCAAGCTGTTCTGGCCGCCTGCAAATTGAAAAATTTGATTTTGATTTGGTCATTCAAGACAAAACAGTGCCATTTTGGGATGGCTTATTACATCCTGACGTGATGGAAGTATTAAACTATTATCAATATCCGAAATTGGAATTCCTGTTTGATGAGATTAAAAATGAACTGGGTCAAGATATTAGTAAAAGCTACAATGACATGACAGCAGAAGAAAGACATACATTCCTTTATGGTTATTGGGAAAAATCATTTTATGATAAAGCAACGAAGTCTTCGAAAAAATGGGAAGGGTTTAATTTGATCCTTGGACGTTATATGGTGATTTCGAAATCCATTATTAAAGAGCAAATGAAAGCATCGAAAGAGATGATTGCCTGTCCGATCTGTCAAGGAGCGGTGTTAAACCATAAGAAACCACTAACATTTGAGGACACTGATATTCGTGAGCTTATTCATCAACCGATTGATCAGGTTATAAAAACGATTGGCAATTTACCAGAGCTTGAAAAGCTAAAATCAATTGTTGGTGGTGATATGACACTTACAGAAGATGTCTCCTTACTTCCTAGAGAAACACAAGTGTCGTTAAAAATGCTGGAATTAGAACTCGCAAGCTTTGCTGGATATGAAATAGTCCTACAAAATGTTTTACCATTCTGGGACAAAATAAAAGATAATATCGAAGCCATTAGCAGCAATAATCAAGTTACAATTTGTGATTTCGCCCATATTGACGAAACGAGAGAAGCCATTATTGATCAGTATTTCACGAATGGAAAATACAAAAAATTAACGTATGTTTATGAAGCATTTGGCTATAAAAAAATTGTTACACAAATTAATAAAATTAAAGCAAATCATAAATGTCCATTCTGTAGTGGGAAGAAAGTCATTTCAGAAGATAATCTCCATGATGGTGTTTATAAATTATCAGTACCATGTGTTCGTTGCTATGAAAGTGGCATCAATGATGAAGGACGTAAGGAAATTGTCGATGGCGTAGACGTGCAAACATGGCTAACCGGCAAAGTAAGCAATGTTGTGGCTGAAAACTTACGAACGGAGGCTGTTGCTAATATCCCTATTTTCAATCGTATTCGAGAGTTAAATAAACGAGAGATGATGGCGGTTTACCAATGCCTTGAGCAAAATAACTAAAGTAAGCCATATATTTTAAGAAAGTCACTTCAAAAACTCATTTGCAATAATAAATGCAAATGAGTTTTTATGTTATCCTGAGAAAGAGCTTGTAAAAAAGTTAGTAGAATAAAAGGGGAAAGATAGGAATGACAGAATTGATGGTCTGGAAAAATAATGCTCAAGGGCATCGTTTTATAGCTTCATTTAGCGGAGGAAAGGATAGTGTCTTAGCTTTATATAAAGCTATGCAGGTTGGAGAAGCGGTTGGACTAATCGTTATGATGGAGGAAGAAGGGAATCGTTCCAGATCTCATGGAATGCCTCCTGAACTCATACGTGCTCAAGCTAATTCTCTAGGTTTACCGGTATATACGGCAGCAGCAAGCTGGACAGATTATGAAAAAGTATTTATGAACCTTTTAGAAAAAGCTAAAAATGAAGGTGCAGAAGTTTTAGTAACAGGTGACTTAGATATGCCTGAACATGGCTGCTGGCATGACAAAGTTACAAAGAATGCTGGTTTAAAGTTAGGCATGCCTTTATGGGAAATGGATCATCGTGAAGCCGTCGATGAATTTTTAAACCTAGGATTCGTTACAATCATAGTCACTGTTAATTTATCATTAGGCATGCGAGAGGACGATTTAGGGCGAACATTAACCCACGAGTACGTGAAGGAGCTTGAAGCCCGCGGTATTGACCCTTGCGGGGAAGGTGGAGAATTCCATACTACAGTATTAGACGGACCAATTTTCAAACAGCCTATTCCAGTTCGTAAATGTGATGTTCTTAGAAGCGGAGAATATGCTTTTCTGCCTTTGGAATTAGATTAGATTGTAGTAATGGTAGATTCGATATAGCAGTATTAAAACTGAATAAAAAATATAAGAGCCTTACTACATTTTATTTATCTAGGGTGAAATATTTATAATCAAACTACTAAAAAGGTATTACATTTTAATGATGTAGTACCTTTTTTATTGTAGTTATATGTAAATATCCATGGTATTATATGTAATATTGTAATCAAACTATAGGTATAGGAGGATATATATGAGATATGTTCAAGTATCTTCAAAAACATATAGGGATAATACAGGCAGGAGCATAGACTTTCCTACTCTTCTAGTTGAGTTTAATGGAGAGACAATGCTTTTTGAACAATTACACAGATATCAAATAAAGAATCGTAGTAAAAGCAGAACTTGGCATAAGAAGTTAGTACAAGCTGTTGGGCTATTGCTTGATTATATGGAAGCTAATCAGAAATATTATTCTTCTCCAAAAGAATTCTTTGATACATTTACGGAGTCTGTTTATTAAGGAACAATAAATGAAGAAGGTTTAGACCCTTCGGGACTTTATTGGCTACCTAAAAGAGTTGAAACAGCGAATATGCTTTTATCTGCTTTAAATGGGTTATCAGATTGGTTATATGCAGAATATGGAGCTGTTCAATTAAACCCTTGGATAAAAGCCACAAAATATGAAGAACGACTTAACTGGATGGCACAGATAAACAAAAGTCAGAACTCATTTTTAGGGCATTTAAATGATGTACATGAAATCTCTGAAACGGCAAAATTAGCTCGTAATGCTATTAGAAGAAGAAAACCATACTCATCAAAAGGAGATACAAAAGCCTTCGCCGAGAATAAAATACATAAACTCCTATGGGAGGGGTTTAAGAATACAAGAAAGAACTATGAATTAGACCTTGTTGACCGTTATAACTGGCGTGATATTGCCATTACTATACTAATGCATGGCGGTGGACTTAGGCATAGTGAAGTATTTCATTTATGGATACAGGACGTCTTCCCTGACCATGAAGACCCAAATCTTGCTGTGGTACGAATCTATCATCCAAGCGAAGGAAAAGCCCCGCAGGATTTCAAGAACCCTACTACTGGTAAATATATAACAGACAGAGAAAGCTATCTGCTGTTAAAATATGGTTTACTCCCACGCAATATGTATTCCGCACAGGACAAACGATTTGCAGGGTGGAAAGAGCCAAGACTTGATAATGATGAAGATAAATACATGCATGTCTACTGGTTGTCAAAGGAATGGGGATACATCTTTATGTATGTATGGAAAATGTATTTGGCAATAAGGTTAAGAGATGGCATTAAGGATACTCATCCATTTGCCTTTGTCTCACATTCACCTAAAACACTAGGAGAAATGATGCCACTTAGGACTCAGAGGGAGTCTCACGAAAAAGCGGTTGAAAAGATTGGTTTGACAGTCGGAAAGAAAGATGGCACTACTCCACACGGACATAGACACGCATATGGTCAAAGACTTAAAAATGCCAATATACCTGACCGCATCAAACAAATTGCCATGCACCACAAATCCATAGAGTCTCAGAAAGTATATACAGAGCCAACAGTTGCAGATGTTACAGCTTCACTAAATAATGCCACTGCATCTTTGGATAATGGTTGTGTACTTCCAATGCAGACAGAGATTGATGCATGGATGAATGAAGAAACTAAACAGCAGAACAGATACAAATATAGGAGAAAATAAATGGGACGAAAAATTTATGATAATTTTTTTAAGCATAAAATGATTGAAGAACTTTGCAACGGCAAATCATCAAGGGATATTGAGCGAGAATATGATATTCAACATAAAACTGTTTTGAATTGGCTCCGAGATTTCATTAAAAACGGAGCTTTTGGTGATAATGCATTATCGCCAAAAGAAAATCTGAGGCTTGAACAGTTAAAGGAAAAAGCAAGAAAAAGAGAACTCGAGTTAAGGCAACACGGAACGTCTAGGAGCGAAAACCTCGAATGGCTTTTAGAATATGATTCTGATTTACAGCAATGGAATGAATATGCCACGGAATGGATAAAAACGGTTGTAAGAAACAAAGCCAGAAATCTTTCATCTCTATCAAACTTCTTTAAGAAATATGTTATTCCCTATAACATCACTAGGTCTGTGCAGGAGTTCATTTCAATAGAATATGACACCCCAGATTTTCACGAGATTATTTTTGCAGAAAGAGGCTCACAATACCATGCTTTAGTTCAAGCAAAAAAGATTGTTGAATTTGTAGACTGGATTATTGAGGAGAAGTTTTCGGTTGAAGATGATTTAGGAAACAAGCTCACTCCGGCAGAATTTAAAAACCCTCTAACAAAATACTTACCAGACTCTGTAAAATCATCGCAACGTAATGAATCAGATAAGAATGTCCTGCCTTATAGATACATTAAAGACCTTCGTAATATACTCTGCCCTCCAAATGCAACCTGCTTTAAAGACTTAAAATTTGCACAAAGTGCAGGCGATTCAAAGGGTACAGGTGGTGATTGGTTCATTGTTGATAAGTCTGTTATAAATGAAAATGACACAGATTGTGTTTACAGAATCAGAAAAACTTCCAAGTATGAACAGAGAAGTAAAGGACTTTCTGAAGAAGTATATGAGATGTGGTTTCCGGGGACTACTGTGTTGATTTTGACAAAGCTCCTTCTTCCTTTGAGAACTTATCAGGTGCGTATGCTTGACAGTGGAGAAATGGATACTTATAAGTATGTGCAGTCTATGCGAAATGTGGCTGGAGAATGGATTAAGAATGATTCACATTTAAGTCAGGGTACAGAAAGAAATCCTTTTGAAAGAGGCGTTCTTCGTAAATTCAAAGACAAAACAACACAACTTGAAATGACAGGTTTTTTTATCAACACGAATAAAACAGCAGACATCAACAAAGAGGAATCCGATAAAGGTTATGACATTCCTTGGCAGTACGAAGAAGTACAATACTGGCTTGCAAAACTTAGGGATTGGCAGATGAAGTACAATCCTATTTCTCAACCTGCAAAATGGACAGAAATGACAGGGAACCACTTAGGAAATATAAAAGATGTGAAGATTTTAAAACAAATGGGGGATATCACATTTCTTTTCAGAAATCCTACTTCAATAGGACAGGAACACTTGCCAATAGCAAAAAACGGAATGTCTTATTTATGGTATAAGACACTTAAGCTGCTTGAGGTTCAGCTTAAAGAAAATGCATCATCCGAAGAAGAAAGAACATTAAAATTTGTGCCTCCAGACGGTAAGCAAACAACGACTTATTATTCCCTTCATTCACTCAGAGTATCACTTATAACTGCCTATGCTCTTGAAGGTGGAGTTCCAATGCCTATTCTTTCAAAGGCTATCGCAGGTCACGCAAGACTCATTATGACTCTTTATTATACAAAAGCAGGTATTTCATATGTTACAGATACAATGAACCAGGCTGAAAAGAGCATTCTTGAAAATGATAAAAATGCTTTTGATAGATTTATTAGAGATGCAAAGTATGAACAGTTAGAAACAAGTGTAGCTGCCAATGATCCAATAGCTTATCAGGCAGTAATCAACGCTCAAAAATCAGGTGCAAGTATTATTATAAGTGATAAAGGAATTTGTCCTAAAGGCTGTTTTGGATGCGATTCAGGTGGCGCATATGTTAATGATGATACGGATAAAATCACTTATGGTGTTGTTCCGGGTTTTCCAGAGCAGAACTGTGTCAGATGTAGATGGTTCGTAACCAGTCCTGCTTTTCTTCCGGGCTTAGTGCATCATTTTAATATCATAGGCTACAATATGGGCGAAACAGGAAAACGAGTGATTAAATATCAGCATGATATAGAACTTTTAGAAAATGAAAAATATGAATGCGAACTTAATGGGACAATATTCACAAAACATCATGGATTGCTTAAATATGAGCAATTATATGCACAGGAGATACAGAAGAATGATAAGCTAGCAAACGATTATAATGCCACTCTTCGTCTTATTGATAAGTGCATGAAGTTAATCAAAGAAATATCTTCTGATGATGGATTACAGCTTGTTACCGTCGGTTCTATATCGGATGTTGGAATTTCTATTAATAACGTTGAACATGATCTTGAACAGCTTCAAATCATCTGTAACGGGGCGGAACTGTTTCCTGAAACAGATGCAAGCAAGGCAGTTTTACAAAGGTCTCAAATCATAGATTTAACATTAAAAAATAACAAAAAAATGCCCGTTATGTTCTCATTAACAGAAGAAGAACAGCTCATTGCAGGAAATCAATTTATGAGGCTTTTGATTAATCGTGCTGGTAGTTTAAAAGATGCTATTCCTTATGCAATCGGGCGTAAGAAACTTGAAGAAATCGGGTTTAAGAATGAGTTTGTTGATGAACTTAAATCTGTGACTTTAAACAATAATTTATTACCAATATAGATAGTTCTACTATTGATTAAGAAAAATTTATGTATGGGAGGATATATGATGGAAATGCATCCAGATGAACTGTTCTCAAAGTTTTACGAGAACGCTTCTACAAGGAAAAAGAAAACATTAGAACTCATAAATAACGCCTGTAAAAAACAGTCCGAGTCTGACATAAAAGATTTTTCCATTGGCACTATAGCCAGACTGATAGCAGATGATGGCGGTCCAAGTGAACAGGCACTTAGAAATAAAAATGCCGAGGATTACAGAGTTTTGATAAGCCAGTGGGCTGAATACTATAAAACTACCACTAAAAAGCCTAAAAAAGAAAAGAGAACAACCGTAAACGATGATATCTTAGCAAGTATCTCCGAACCAACAACAAAGGCATTGGTTGGTATGCTTATGGCAGAGAATAAAAAGCTCAAAAGAGAAAACTCTCTGCTTAAAGAACAAACAACCTTTACGATTGATATGCGTCCTATAAACGATCTAAGCAAAAATAAGGATGTCGTTATAGTCGAGCCTTCTTATAATCTGACAGATACCGAAATAGATGCACTGAGAAATGCCATATCAAACGAATTTCTGAACCATCAGGGATGGACTACCGATAATTATGGCAGAGTAATAGAAAACGGCATTCAGATATATAAGGCAGGATACGTAACTGCCATACAAAAAATTCTTAATGAGATATAAATGTAGCTTTAAAATAAAGTTTGAACAAAAACACCTCGTAAATCCTTACACTAAGATTAATAAGAAGCATCATTTTGAAAAAAGATTAATCAAAATGGATGCTTCTTTAGCATTTTTTAGTTTGCTTATTATAAAAAAGTTTGATCATTTTCTACAGCGTTACTTCATAATCGCGCCCGATTGTTGAAGATCGTTTTTCTTATTGAACTAACGCTCTATTCGTTAAGTGTAACTCTTCACAATTACTTGATATTATATAGGTGAATAGAAAGATAAATTAAAATTAGTTTAGTAGTTGTAAAAGTAGGTTATTTATATTATTCTCTTATAATTTTTCGAAAAGGAGAGTTTATGAAAAAGATTATTGTTTTTGTATTAACGATATTTATATTATTCTCAGGATTCGCAACACAAAGTTATGCGTTGTCAGATTCGAAATCTGCGGCAATACAAGCGTTGCTAGATGATGCCTCTCGTATATCAGGTGTGCCGGGAATGTCAATCTCAATACTTGCTGATGATGAAGTGTTCTACTTTTCTTCAGGGTATGCAGACCGTGAAAAGGGGTTGTCTGCAAGTGAAAATACACTCTATGAGTTAGCTTCGGTCAGTAAAGCTTTTACCGGTATGGGTATTATGCTGTTGGAAGAACAAGGGCTGCTCTCAATGACTGACCCTGTCCAAAAATATTTACCTTGGTTTACGTTAAAGTATCAAGGGAAACCTGTTGATATGCAAAGCCTTACACTAAATAACTTTCTTCACCATACCAGTGGTCTAACAAATATTAGGCATACTCAAAATATTCCACAAGGCAATACACCGGATATGTTGCAAAAGACTGTGGAAATGCTCGTAGATGCTGAATTGGCGTTCCCTCCCGGTGAACAGTATAACTATGGAACCGTTAATTATGACGTATTGGGTTTGGTTATTGAGATTGTGTCGCGACAAAGCTATGAAGACTTTATGAGGGAACAGGTATTTCAGCCGTTAGGTCTTCACCAGACGTATGCTTATAAAGAAGATGCTCAAGCCACTGGACAGTTGGCACAGGGCTACCGTACTTCCTTTTTTATGACAACTCCATTTAAAGCTCCGGATTATGCGGGGAATAAACCCGCAGGCTACATCATTTCTAATACAAAAGATATGGCGCGTTGGATGGGTATACAGATGGGTATTGTGCAGGACATACCCGAAATATTTCACACGGTTATCGAAAAATCACATAGGGGTGATATGTCTGTTTCGGCTGTCAACGATATGCATTATGCGGCAGGCTGGTCGGTAAACGCCGACCAAACGATTATAGAACACACTGGGGGCAATCCAAATTTCAGAACCGAAGTAGCCATACTGCTAAATGAACGAACAGCCGTCTGCTTGCTGAGCAACGGTGCAAATACCAATATAAACCTGGTACTAAAAGTTAAAGATATATTAGACGGCAATCTAACTCAGTCATATGAAATAAGCGGCACACAGCTTTTGGATATCACTTTGTCGTCTATCACAATTATTCTTTGCCTATTGGCCGTTTTGTTATTTCTCTTAGGATTACGCAGAAGGAAAACGAATGAGCGGCAGCCAATGACAAAAAAGAGAATAATCGTAACAATTATTTTCCTGATCGCTACGATTGCCCTGGGTATACTGTGCTGTGCTTTAGATTGGTCAACGATACTTATTTGGCGAACATATAGTGTTCTTACAGCTTTGATTTCGTCAGCATTATTAACAGTAAGCATTACATGGTTTGTATACACTCACCGATAAAATACCTTGCTCCCAAGATAAGCAAAATGTTAAGTAATTAAATTTCAATTTATCGGTATGCTTAATTTGAAAAACATAAGACACTTCGGTGTCTTTTTTAATATCATCGACAATTTTCCCAGCCAAACCTAATTACTATTACTTCCACTAACTTGTTCGTTCGGAATAAGGATTTTTAAACAACTATATTATTTTTTAAATGACTTTATTGTAAATTAAACAACAATATTATTTTTGCACAAGCGTCGTTAGGTAACATTTCTTAAAAAGACTGTTATTCAACAATCTGGCCCGATTGTGGAATAAGAAAATTATCAATCTTTATTAAAAGACCACAATAAAAAATACATCCATTATCTCAATAAAGATTTAATGGATGTATTTTTATATACAAATAAAGTTTGATTATAAAGTTTGATTATATATAATCAAACTGAAATTCTCTAAATATAAGGTCTGGTTTTATTTTATTATACTATTTACCCTATATTACATTTGTTTGTAGAAAGGCTCTTTCATGTTGTTTATTCCACACAATAAATTAATTGAATAACGATTTAATAAATCATCTAAATACTTATCTATATTGTATTTTTAACTCTTATATTTTTAAACAAGTATTACAATAAACTAATAGATAATTAGTTAATCCATTGAACAACTTCTTCTCGACTTCGTCTTGATTTTTCACGGGCTGGTTCTTCAGATCGGTATCCGAACGCTGCCATAACCGATACACCAAATTTTTCACTATCTAATAATCCTTCATGTTCAAGCACTTCTGTTACTTTATCCATATTGAAACCTTCCATTGGACAAGAATCAATTTCGATTAATGCTGCGGCAGTTAACATATTGCCAAGTGCAATATATGTTTGTTTGCTAGCCCAGTCAAATAATGCTCTTTCACTTTCATACAACTTAAAATCAAATTCTTGGAAGTTTGCATACGCCTTCGTCATATTCTCTACGACAGTTTCAGGTAGCTTTTTAACATTCTTAAATAGATTTTGTACATAATCAGAATTAGCTTTTGCATCTTTTCGAGCAAGAAAAATTACTAAATGACTAGCGGTAGGAAGCTGACCTTGTCCTCCAAAACTAACTTCTTTTAATTTTTCTCTAATCTCCATATTTTGAATAACTAAAAATTTATACGGCTCAAATCCTAAGGAACTTGGTGATAGTCTACCTGTTTCTAAAATAAATTCGAAATCATCTTCTGAGATTTTTTTAGTTGGATCAAAAGCCTTCGTTGCATGTCGAAACATATATGCATTAATAATCTCTTGTTTTTTAATTGAATTGTTCATACTTATTACCGCCTTCTCCAAATTTTTGTACACCCTAACCAACTTTTATAATTGGTTACTGGATAAATTGTAATTGATGATGTTAGTTTAGTAAAATAGATATAAATGAATGAAACGTTCAATAAAAGTGAACGTAAAAAGGAGAAGAATTACATGGAGCTTCGTCATCTTATGACTTTTAAAATGATAGTAGAGAAAGGTGGTTTTAAAAAAGCAGCCGATCAACTTGGATATGCGCAATCCTCTGTGACAAATCATATTAAAGAATTGGAAGAGGAACTAAACCAGCCTTTATTTGATCGCTTAGGGAAAAAGGTGATCCTTACTAATTTCGGAAAAGAGTTTTACCCTTATGCTATAAAAATTATGGATCTCTATACGGAAATTAAAGAAAAGGCGAACCGATTTGGTGAGCCGACAGGAAGTTTGACTATTGGGGCTTCAGAAGCCTTAACAAGCTACCGATTACCTCAAATTTTATTGGATTATAAAGAAAGATACCCCGAGGTGAACTTATCGATCACTTCTATTAACTATCGAAATATTCCTTTAGAACTTCAACAAGGAAATATTGATTTGGCGTTAGTAATTAAAAAGAATGATTGGAAAGAAAAAGATTTACACAGTGAACAAATTAAACAAGAACCAATGGTGTTAATTACACCTTTAAAAGATAAACAAAAAGGAAACAGTAAGACCGTTCTTTATTCAGAACAAAATTGCACGTATAAAAGTATATTTAATGAGTATCTTTCAGAGTCTCAAATTGAGATTGAGGGGAGTGTAGATTTTGCAAGTTTAGAACCTATTAAGCAATGTGTTATGAATGGGCTTGGTATTTCTATGCTTCCTTATTTCACTGTAAAAAATGAGTTAGATAATCAGTTATTAAACGGGAAGATAATCAAAGATGAACAATACGCTATTTCTACATTTGTCACGTATCATAAAGATAAATGGGTTTCTCCAGCGATGGAGAGTATGATCGATTTAATCCAGTCCTATTCTAAGTATTGGGATTGATTTGATTTATACAGCTACTGATAATACCGTCAAGTAGCTGAATATTTAGGTGTTTTTTTACTGTCTATTACTAAAAATTTTGAGTAACTAAACTTTTAAAAGGGTCACTGGCGGAAAGTGACCCTTAAGAATGGGAGGTGTATAGGATTAGTTTGTATAATCCTATACATTTTGATTATGAAAGGTGGAATTTGCTATTAGCAATAACCTATAAAGCTAGTACCGACAATAATCAATAGAATGAATAGAACAACGATTAGCGCAAATCTTGAACCTGAACCGTAATCACTACCGCTATATTCAGACATAGTAATTTCCCTCCTTTCAATATTCTATAATATGAATCGTTGATAAATGTATTTGCGGTATTTATCTCTTAAAACATAAAAATAAATATCCAGAGAATAATAATAAGATGATTTAATTCTTCACCTGTGAAAATATATATTTCTTTAGCACCCTTAAACAAATTTTAAGTAGAAGTAGGTGTAGGGGAATGGCTTCATCCACTGCAATGAAACGGCTATATCGGTGGTAATCAATAAACGATTAGTGAAAGCCCCCAGTAAAAAACGTGCCAAACATGAGTAATAGATTAGAAAAAAGATTTTTTTCACTTTATATAAACACAAGGTAGATTCCTTTTCTTAATATTTTGTATAATAACACTATTCGGTTTTATTTCGAAAGGGGAAACTATGATGCAAGGTTCTTGGAGAGCATTGGTATGGATTGGATTGTCAGAATTATGTGCTTTAAGCTTATGGTATAGTGCATCGGTGATCGCGCCCGAACTAATTACTATTTGGGAACTTGGCTCTAATTCAGAAGCTTGGCTTTCTGCTTCTGTTCCTATTGGATTTGTCATAGGTGCATTGTTTAGTTCCTATTTTGGGGTAGCTGACCGATTTAATCCTCGAAAGGTTTTTGCCATTTCAGCCTTTCTAGGTGCACTTTTAAATACCTTGCTAATACTAGTCGATTCTGGCTTTTTCGGTATTCTCCTTAGGATTTTAACTGGCATAACCCTCGCAGGTGTTTACCCAATAGCAGTAAAAATGTTATCACAATGGTTTCCCGAAAAACGTGGGTTCGCTATCGGCATCTTAATCGCGGCATTAACTTTAGGATCATCATTGCCGCATTTTGTTGTGATGTTCTTTTCTTCATTAAGCTGGAAACTCGTGATCATTTGTAGTTCGGTATTGGCCCTTTTATCGGCTATTATAGTTACTTTCATGTTAGAAGACGCTCCCGTAACACCCCAAAAAACACCATTCTCGTTCAAGTTAATAAAAAAAGTAATGTTGAATAAACCAGTAATGCTTGCGAACTACGGTTATTTTGGCCATATGTGGGAATTGTACGCGATGTGGACATGGCTCCCTGCTTTTTTGACAGCTAGTTTTATTATCAATTCATCTGAAACGCCTTATTGGTTTATTGCATTATCCTCATTTATGTCAATAGGAATTGCAGGAGGGGTTGGGTGTGTAGTTGGTGGACTCATCTCCGATAAAATCGGAAGAGCCAATTTAACGATTATTTCTATGGTGATTAGTGCTATATGCTCTATAGTAATAGGTTTTACTTATGGACAAACGATTTGGTTAACGCTCATCATTTCTATAATTTGGGGGATGTCTGTCATATCCGATTCCGCCCAATTTTCTGCAGCAGTCTCAGAAATAGCCGAAGTTGAATATGTAGGTACTGCCCTTACTTTTCAAATGTGTATTGGTTTCCTAGTTACTATATTTTCAATTAATCTCATCCCAATAATTCAAAGAATCATTGGTTGGGAATGGGTCTTTACTATATTGGCGATTGGACCGATTTTGGGCATACTATCGATGGTCAAATATAGACGATATGAATTCAATGGGAAACGCGAGAATTAATGGATAAGAAATTGTTATTTTCATCAACAGGAAACGGTGATTGAATCTACATATTATACACTGGTACCAAGAAGAATAGTTTTTAAGTCAGTACAAATTAGTACTGGCTTTTTTAATGGAGGGAGGGCATATGAAATGGTATTGCCTCAAAGTAAAAGAACGAAAAAAGGCATCTCATCCATGGATGAAACACCTTTTCATAAAGTTATTGAGCTGCTCGTTGGATAAAGGCGTCTAATTGTACTAGTGTGACATTGTCATTTACTCCGAAAGTATTGTCACCTTTACCAACCGTAATTTTATTAGAAGCAAGAATAGATACATAACTGTAAGCCCAATGCGAACTTGGAACATCAACGAATTGTACTGCTGTTCCTTGTTGTTTTAAACGGAATGCTTCCACTAAAACTTTTGATAATTGACCACGTGTCATCGGAGAACCTGGATTGAATTTTCCGTTTTGATCACCCGTAAAAACGCCGATTTTTCTAAGTGCTTCTGCAGCACCCGCATATTTAGACGATGGTGTTATATCTGGAAAACTTGAATTAGTGTTACTAGTATCTAACTTTAACTGCTTAGCTAGTTTAAGAGCTACCTCTCCACGTGATGCATAAACGCTAAAGTCGATTTCTGCATCTTTTACTTCTCCTTCAGAGAAGTTTGCTACGCGTTTTGCCCCTACGTAACGAGATCCCCAGTAATAAGGATCATTAAGTTTGTCGATTTTTACTCCAGAACTTGTAGTAGCTGAAATAAAATTGCTGTCACCTATGTATATGCCAACATGGGAAACGCCGCTTCCCGAAGTATTAAAGAATACAAGATCTCCAGACTTTAACTGAGCTTTCGCAATCGAAGTACCTTGCTGATATTGAGAACTCGATGTACGTTGTAGTGAAATACCTAACTTAGAATAAACGATTTGTGTATATGCTGAGCAATCTACACCTGTCTTAATATCCGTTCCTCCATATTGATAAGGTACACCTATATATGATTTTGCTGTATTCGTTAAATCTTCTACTGTTGCTGCTTTCGCATCATGAACACCCATGCCTGTGAAAAACATAAACGATGCAAAAATGGGAAGTAACCATTTTTTCTTCATGTAAACTTACTCCTTTCAAAAAGCTTTCAGTTTTTAATAAAGTAAGAATAGCATGAAACAGCCATGAGTTATTTTTCAATCATATTACCGATTACCGTTAAACAGCAAAATTGAAACCTTATTTTTAAATGTGTAAAACTTCTGCAATAATCATGGGCAATTTTACTAAAAATATTTTAAATAAATGGTTATAGAGGGTTTAAAGGGTTAATTTAGCGGTTCCATCCAACATAAAAACGTTAAGTGATTCATTGCTTTTCCACATATAATCCAATCTAGTGCTTTATGGCACTGTTGTCCTTTTTAGTTTATCGCCTCGTTTAATAGCTAGATTTTTATACTTATATACGAAGACTTTCTTTACGAGCTAGTTCACAAAGGGGGAAAAAGCAACTTTCATCCCCATTGTATTTTCATAAAGACAATTGGACATTCTCCATAAATTTTTCATATTTTTTATTTATACTAAATAATTGATGTGTTTAATTAAATAAGGAAGGATTGGTGAATGGCTTTGGCAGGAGAATTGAATTTGTTTCTTTCCTTTGCAGCAGGGTTATTATCGTTTATTTCCCCTTGTTCATTACCACTTTACCCAGCATTTCTGTCGTATGTTACGGGGATGTCCTTTAATGAACTAAAGGATGACAAAGGCGTATTTCATAGGAAAGCTTTGATACATACACTTTTATTTTTATTTGGTTTCTCTATAATTTTTTTGGCATTAGGACTCTCTACATCTTTTATAGGCACTCTTTTTATTATGCATAAAGATTTGCTGAGACAAATTGGCGCTATTATTATCGTAATATTTGGTTTGATCATTTTAGGTGTTTTGAAGTTCGATTTTTTACTTTCAGATAAGAGAATACAGTTTTCGAAAAGACCTAAAGGATATTTTGGTTCTATTCTTATCGGTGTGGGCTTTGCTGCTGGATGGACTCCGTGTACTGGTCCAATTCTTGCCGGAGTGATTGCATTAGGCATATCCGATCCTAGTAGAGGAATGTTATATATGCTATTTTATGTACTTGGTTTCTCTATTCCATTTTTAGTTATGTCTCTATTTATTGGGAAAATGAAAATGTTTCAAAAACGAAGTTCTCTCTTTATGAAAATAGGTGGTGTGTTAATGGTTATTATGGGAATCATGTTATATTTTGATATGATGACTAAAGTGATCGCATTTTTAACACCGTTTTTAGGAGGATTTACAGGATTTTAGACGATATATAACGCGAGATAAGGAGGAGCATGCAATAAGGTGAATAAAATCTCTACTAAATTAGCAGCTAGTTTTTTTGTTGTCGTGCTAATTATGGAATTATTTCTTATGTTTTACCTACATCGAAATATTATTAAGTCGAAAGTTGAAGAAGAACTAGTCAGTTTATTAGCAAATGGAGAAAATCATAGAGATGTATTACTCGAGAATTATTCAGATATGACTATAAAGCATATCGTGTTAATGGAAAAGAATAAAGATCGAGAAGTCATGATCACAGATAAAAATGGGCGTATTATTGGTCGTTCCACTTTAAATAACACAATTATAGAAGAATACATGCCTTTAGTAAAAAATCTAAGTAAAAAAAAGGATCAAATACTAGTAGCAGACTGGCGAAACTCCCCATATATAGTCAGCGCGCACCCTTATAAAATAAATAACAACCAATCTGGTTATGTGGTCATGTTTCAAAGTACAAGTGCTATCAAAGAAATGGTTCATAATTTGAATAAACACTTTTTCATATCTGGTATTACTAGCATTGTTGTTCTTCTTGCTATATACGCATTATTATCGAAAGTTCTAACGAGACCATTAATCCGTATGAAAGCAGCTACTGAAAAATTAAGTCATGGTGACTTTAATGTAAGTCTAGCTGATATAGGAAAAGACGAACTTGGTGAGTTAGCAAAATCGATTCAGAAGTTAGCCGATGATTTAGAAAGGTTACAAAAAGAAAGAAATGAATTTCTAGCATCAATAGCGCACGAATTAAGCACACCCTTAACCTATTTAATTGGGTATTCAAAAGTAGCGATGAGAGAAAATTTGAACGAAAATGATCGAAATCACTATCTTGAAATTATTACAGAAGAGTCAAATCGAATGAAAGAACTTGTGAAAAACTTATTAGAATTAGCAAAAATGGATCAAAACACGTTTAGTGTGTTAAAGGAATATTTTTCTGCACATCTATTTTTAGATCATATATGTAAACGAGTTGCTCCTTCTTTTGACATGGATAACATAAAGTTAATTCTTGTTTGCGAAGAGGATTTTGACATATACGCAGATTCCATACGACTGGAGCAAATCATGCTAAATTTATTAGATAATGCTATGAAGTATTCAGATAAAAACACGAGAGTAATAATAGAAGCAATGAAACAAGAAGAAAGAACAGTAATAAACGTAATTGATGAAGGGATCGGTATTCCTTCAGACGAACTGGAATTGATTTTCGAAAAATTATACAGAGTGGAAAAATCACGTTCGCGAACTTTTGGGGGTTCAGGAATAGGACTTGCTGTAGTTAAAGAACTAGTCGAGGCCCATGGAGGTACAATTAAAGTGAAAAGCAATTTAGGCAAAGGCAGTACATTTACAATCACAATATAGAAGGGGATAGGAATATAAATGAAAACAATTTTATTAGTTGATGATGAACTAAGAATGTTGGATTTAGTAGAATTATTTCTATTGCCATATGGTTTTAATTGCATAAAGGAAACAAGTGGCATTAACGCAATTGAGCTCGCAAAGAAAGAAGGCATAGCTCTTATCATCTTAGATGTTATGATGCCCGAAATGAATGGATGGGAAGTTTGTGAAGCGATCCGCGAATTCTCAAATGTTCCAATTATTATGCTAACGGCACGATCCGATAAAGTAGATTTAGCAAAGGGTCTAAATACAGGAGCGGATGATTATATTTCGAAGCCTTTTGACGAACGAGAGTTGGTTGCAAGAGTAAATGCGATACTACGTCGAACTTATCGTGATGAGAATAAAATTATTCGTTACAAAGATTTCACATTGGATAAAGAAACATACTCCTTACACTATCAAGATTTAACTGTTCAGCTGACATTAAAAGAATTTAATATTATAAAAACTTTAATTTCTCGACCATCTAAAACGTATACTAGAGAAGAATTATTACGTTCTGCATGGGAATATGATGCTGATATCGATACACGAACAATAGACTCTCATATTCGAAATTTAAGAGAAAAATTAGTGAATGCTGGTTTTCCAAGTGATAATTTTATTAATACCGTTTGGGGAATCGGATATAAATGGGGGTAAAGAAGCGCAATGTATCTATAAAATAATGTTTTTTAGATGTCCATTAGTCAATTTTGACATGGATATCTTTTTTTATTGTCCGAAGGGCTATCATGATGTTTTTTAAGTATGATCTTGTAACTCCATAATTTCTTCATATTTATTTGCTACAGTTAGTTTGTATTGAAATGCAAGGAGGAAACATCATGAAACCTAAATTTTTGATTACTTCTCTATTAGTGAGTAGTGTGATCATTGGAGGATGTAGTGCTAGTAGTTCAAAATCAGATGAAACGATGGACCATTCTAAGATGACAAAAGAAGAAATGTCGAATATGGAGGGGATGGATCATTCCAATATGTCGGGAAAAGATATGGAAGCAATGAATGGACACGAAAGCCACACGAATCCATTAGCATTAAATCATTCGACTGGAGAAAATGAACTAGCTCTTCCACCTTTACTAGAAGCTAAAGATGGCATTTTTACCATTACTGCACAAGAAGGAATAAGTGAAATTTTCAAAGGCATTAACACCGAAACATATGGCTATAATGGCTCGTATTTAGGTCCTGTCATTAAAGTGAATGAAGGCCAAAAAGTAACGTTTAAAACAAACAATCAACTATCAGAGCCAACGACATTTCATTGGCATGGTGTAGATATACCAGGAGAAGCAGACGGAGGTCCACATCATCTATTACAACCTGGAGATACGAAAAATGTGAAGTTTACAGTAAAACAAGGAGCATCCACATTATGGTTTCATCCTCATCCTGTAGGAGCGACTGCAGAACAAGTATATAAAGGGTTAGCAGGATTAATATACGTGGAAGATGAACATTCTAAAAAGCTAGATTTACCGAGTGAATATGGGGTGAATGATTTCCCTTTAGTATTTCAAGATAGAAAATTTGACGATAATAAACAATTAAACTTTAAAGCTGCAATGAATGAGGATGGTACTATAGGTGGTACTTTGTTAATAAATGGCACAGTTAATCCTAAGCTAACAGTTGGCAAAGAAAAGGTCCGTTTACGTTTATTAAACGGTTCAAATGCTCGTAACTATACATTTAAATTAAATACTGGAGATTCATTTCAACAAATAGCTACTGATGGTGGTTTTGTAAATAAACCAATTTCGATGAATGAACTATCATTAACGCCAGGCGAACGTGCAGAAATTATTGTTGATTTTTCAACATACAATGAGTCAACGGATATAGCTTTAATGAATGAAGAAGACACTAAATTACTGTTATTTAATATCGTCGATAAAAAATCAGCAAACTCTAGTAATTCTCCAAAAAACTTAAATAATTATGTAGTAACCGATGAAGAAAGAAAATTGCCTGTTTCTAAAAAGCTGGAACTTTTCGGAATGGGGAAGATGGTCACTATTAATAATAAACAATTTGATATGAATCGAATCGACTTTACGCAAAAACAAGGAGAGACTGAGATATGGGAAATTTATAATAAACCAGATATGATGGGTGGCATGACACATCCATTCCATATACATGGTACTCAATTTAAAATTCTTTCCATTGATGGGAAAGAACCTCCGACAAACGAATATGGTTGGAAAGATACTGTCGCAATAGATGCTGGAGAAACAGTAAGATTAGCTGTGAAATTTAATAACAAAGGCATTTACATGTTCCACTGTCATATTCTTGAGCATGAAGAAAATGGTATGATGGGGCAAGTTAAAGTGGAATAGTACTAAATAATTAATGGAACGAAATGTCTTACGGTTTGAAGCCCTTTACAAAATGATGATTTGTAGAGGGCTTTTTCTATTGAAAATTAATAAAAATGCTAACATAAGACCAATTTACTATATTTTAACAAAATGGTTTTGTGGTATAATATCCCTAAGAAAGGAGTGGTAATTTTGGGAAATCGAAATCATTTTAACGTAATAAAATTTCTAGTCAGCTTATCTGTTATATTATGCATGATAAGTTATCCGGTTATTACCTTTGCTGAAACACTTGATACTCAACCTAGTGAAAAAAGCAATTCGAATGACATTGACACGGGTATAGCAAACTTGAACTACAATAACAACGAGGTTTTAGCAGCGAAAGGAGAGAAGATTGATAGTTTCGTTCCAAGAGAAGGTATTAACTCAAATGATAAATTTATAGTGGTGGAACGAAATAAAAAATCACTTACAACCTCACCAGTGGATATTTCAATTATCGATTCTATGGCGAATCGTACTTATCCAGGTGCATTACAACTTGCAAATCAAGCTTTTGTAGACAATCAACCTAGTTTATTAGTGGCGAAAAGAAAACCGCTAAATATTAGCATAGATTTACCTGGCATGAAAAGAGAAAATACTACGACCGTGGATAATCCTACATATGGTAATGTTTCTGGTGCAGTAGATGAGCTAGTATCTACTTGGAGTGAAAAATATTCAACAACCCATACTTTACCCGCTAGACTACAATATTCAGAGTCTATGGTTTATAGCAAATCACAAATAGCAAGTACGCTAAATGTGAACGCCAAAGTTCTTGATAATTCACTAGGAATTGACTTTAATGCCATCGCTAATGGAGAGAAAAAAGTGATGGTTGCGGCATATAAACAAATATTTTATACCGTAAGTGCAGAACTACCTAACAATCCATCAGACCTTTTTGATGACAGTGTGTCTTTTGAAGAGTTAACACGTAAAGGGGTAAGTAATGACGCTCCTCCCGTTATGGTGTCAAATGTAGCTTATGGCAGAACAATTTATGTAAAATTAGAAACAAGCTCTAAGAGCAAAGATGTACAAGCTGCATTTAAAGCCTTACTAAATAATGTGAATACGAATGTAGAAACTAGTGGACAGTATAAAGATATTTTTGAAGAAAGTTCTTTTACTGCTGTAGTATTAGGTGGAGATTCACAACAGCATAATCAAGTTGTCTCAAAAGACTTTAATGATATTAGAAAAATAATTAAAGATAATGCAGAATTTAGTCTTAAAAATCCAGCATACCCAATATCCTATACAAGTGTTTTCTTAAAGGACAATTCAATTGCTGCTGTCCATAATAATACAGATTATGTCGAGACGACATCTACAGAATACTCTAAAGGCAGCATCATCCTTGATCATTATGGGGCATATGTCGCTCAATTTGAAGTTGCATGGGATGAATTTTCATATGATGAAAATGGTAAAGAAGTGCTATCTCATAAAACTTGGAATGGAAACTGGAAAGACAAAACAGCTCATTTCTCTACTGTAATACCACTTCCGCCTAATTCGAAAAATATAAGAATTTATGCGAGAGAATGTACAGGTCTCGCATGGGATTGGTGGAGAACAATTATTGATGAATACAATGTTCCATTATCTAAAGAAATAAAAGTTTCAATTGGAGGAACTACATTACACCCAACAGGTACTATTAATTAGGTACCTATCATGATTCAATCTAAACTAGGACTTGAAGCGGGTGAATTGTCAAACTAAGTATTAAAAATACGATCATCCATCCTGGATAAACAAACGGCTGAGACTCTTGTTATACAAGAACTCAGCCGTTTCTATGTTCACAATTAGAAAGAACACCCACAAAGAATGTAGCAAGTGTTGTAGAAGAAATTTTACCTTTATTACATAATACGGAAAATGTTTTGTAACGTAGTTTAAACGAGTTCGTCGAATGGTAAGGAGGGATGTGCATGAAGAAATATTTTTTATATGTAGTAGCTCTTTTAGGACTTACTTTTATAACGGGATGTTCAAATGGATTGTCGGGAGAAAAGCCTCCTAAAGCCTTTATAGAGATTGAAAATAAAAAATTTGAAACTACACTCGGTACTTATTGTTGGCAAAATGGATGTGTTGATACTGCTGGGCCAATTGAACTTTTAGAAGGCCAAAAGCCTATAAAAGTTCAATCAGGTGAAACTATAACGCTTGTAATGGACTATGAAATAAAACCGAATGAATTTCATGTTGCGCAAATAAGTGGTAACAAGGAAACAGATGTCGTGGTCAAAGACAATCGTTTTACTGCACCTACACAACGTGGCGTATATTATTATTCTTATGGCGTTTGGTGGATGGATGAAAAGCAGGCGAATGTATCTAATGGAGACGCTTTCTATGCCTTTGTTTTAGAAGTAGAATAGCTATTACATTATAAAGCGCGGTATGGATCAACTACAGGTGAAAAAGTTGTGAATATGAATGGGGGAAGCGATGATCTCGAAGCGGTGTTATGGTTAATACCTGAAGAACTATTAAGCCACCCCCATTTAAAGGAAAGCATTAAACTTGGCATGCGTTGATTCAAATTCATTTGTCATCACTGCTTTAAATTAATCATAGAAGTAAAGTAGTTATACATAAATGGAGGGCTTTGTAATGAAAAAAAGGATATATATTGTAAGACATTGTGAAGCACAGGGGCAACCACCAGAGTCACAACTTACGGAAAAAGGATTGATACAAGCAAACTATTTATCTGAATTTTTCTCAAATAGAGAAATTGATCGAATTATTTCAAGTCCTTTTTTACGTGCAATTCAGTCAGTAGCACCGATTCGTGAGGAAACAAACATAGACATAGAGATTGATGAACGTTTATCAGAACGTACACTAAGTACTACGGATTTACCTGATTGGTTTGAAAAACTTAAAGCAACATTCAATGATTTGGAGCTGAAATTTCAAGGTGGAGAGTCAAGTAAAGAAGCTATGAGCCGAATAGTAACAGTTGTAGATGAAATTTTTAAAAGTGAAGCTGAAAACACAATAATCGTTACTCATGGAAATTTAATGTCTCTTCTGCTAATGCATTATGATAACAGCTTTGATTTTGATTGCTGGAACAGCCTTAGTAATCCTGATGTGTTTGTATTATATTACACAAACAATGAAGTAAATATAGAACGTTTATGGCAAGAAGAACTAATAGAAAAATAGTAAATTTAGGAATGTCTCCACTCACCAAAGTTTAAAACAAAAAAGCAGATTTATTCTACCCGTTTTGTAGAGTAAATCTGCCTTTTAGTTTTAGCCGCAATGACCTTTGGGAAAGACTGTTTTCTCAAATCTTCAACTAAGCATCCGGGCTATACGTTTATATAGCTAGCAAAAGTGAAAATAGTGTAATTCTTAATTTTGTCATACTCTATTTTGTACTAACGATGATTTCTTGGGTATTTCGAAAAGTGGAACAGAAAATAAAAGCGGTTCGAAAGCTATAGTTACTATGATAGAAGAATAGGAGCCGATGCAAAAGGTGAACGACTTTAAAGGTTCATCTAGCTGGGGTAAAATGTCTATTTTCGTGAAGATTAATCTTGGTCTAAGGCAACTTATTTTTACGCTCGAATTTTATTTAGTAATGGTGAAAAAGATTGCTGTAGACCCACTCGATATTCGTCTGATATCATAGTTGAGTATTAATTGGAGGAAGAAGAGTAAAGAGTATTTGAGAATAATTCTTCCCACATTTTTTATGGATAAAACTCTTACTCGGAGGAGATATAAATGGTTAGTGAGAGAGAACAAATTAGCAAAAAGGTTGCATGGATTGCACTTATATCCAACGTAATTCTTATGGTAGGTAAAATCTTCTTTGGTCTTTTTGGGGGAAGTGAGGCCGTTTTTGCAGATGGTATTCACTCTGGAGCAGATGTAGTTGCTTCGATTGCTGTGCTAGCGGTGGTTGGTATTTCTAATAAACCACCTGATAAGGATCATCCCTTTGGGCATGGTAAGGCGGAGGTTATTAGTGAAGCAATCGTTGGAATTATTTTAATATTAGTTTCACTATATATTTTAGTAGAAGCAATTTTAGCATTTTTTGATAAACCTAGCGTACCACAATACAGTGCATTGATTGCAGCTATTATTTCTTACATAGCGAAAGAAATACTATATAGATACTCTATAAAACAGGGGAAAAAGTGGAATAGTAAGGCGATTATAGCGATTGCGTTAGATCATAAAGGTGATATTGTTGCTTCACTTGCTGCATCTATTGGTGTCCTCTTAGCGATAATAGGAAATGCCATTGGATGGACATTTTTGTTATACGCTGACGCTATTGCCAGTGCTTTAGTAGCTTATTTTATTTTTAGAATCGCAATGGAATTAGTTAAACCTTCTGTTGACGTTTTAATGGAAAAAAGTGTAGATCAGGAACTTTTAGACGATTATGAAGCTACTATTCATGAATTTAATCAAGTGCAACGAATAGACAAAATTCGTGCAAGAGAACACGGTCACTATAAGCTTCTCGATATTCGTCTATCCCTTAATCATGATTTAACAATTAAACAAGGTCATGATATTGCTCGTGACATTAAAAATGCGATATTAAAAAAATACCCCGATGTCGGGGAAGTCCTTATCCATGTAAATCCATACTATATGGAACCTAATCAAGAGTAGTGCTACCGAGTTGCACAGCTTGAACTGGTGGCCCTACTATCTATGCAGCTATTGATTGTTTTATAGCTTAAATAAATGTTGCGTCCATATGATAAAAACAAGAAGCCTTCGAGTAAAAGGCTTCTTGTTTTTTCTTTGCTTATCGACCAAGAGGCTATAGAACTGTTCCATGTATCACAAAAAAGAGTGTCTTCAAAGTTCAACTTTGAAACACTCTTTTTTGTGATATCCAATATAAGGTGGAAGGGAAATCATTACACCGTTGATTTTTTGTCATTAAGCACGCTTTTTGTCCTACGATTGATAACATTTAAGAGTGTAATATACTTTTCGAAATCTTCAGCTGTAAACTGCTCGAGGTTCTTCAGATAATTTCGATACTCCTCTAGATCTAGCTTCTTATGATAGTCATAAACTAATTTGCCTTTTGGTGTTAATTCAATATTCAATTCTCGATAATTGTCCGGGTTTCTATATTTAACGACTAAATCCTTTTTAATTAATTTATCAACCATTTGAGAAACGGCACTTTTAGTACAATTTTTAATTTCCGCAATTTCGGAAGTAGTAGTTTTTACTTGATCCCCAATTACGTTGAGTGTATGAACCTCAATCATATACAATTCATCATCTATTCCATATTTCCTCGGAATACTTTCATATGAATTAATTACCCTAGACGTCTCATAAATCGTTTCCATTAGTTCATAAAAAATCTCTTCTTTATCCACAATGTATCCTCCTCTCCAGAATTAGAGGCAAATATAATTTTATTTTACCATCTGTTTCGAATCTATATAATTTTTAAAAAATTCTGAAATCTATCATTGACCATTTTACAGTTAAGGTGTTAAACTGAGAAAAATTTAATCTAAACGATTTTAAAACTGAGATTAAATAGAAAATTTGAACACAATCAAGAGGAGGGGAAGAGTTGAAATATAATTTTGATGAAGTGGTTAATCGTCGAAATACGTATTCTTTAAAGTGGGATGGCGAAGATTTCATTAAAACAATGGGTTATACAGAAAGGTATGACTATGAGACCATTCCACTATTTACAGCTGATATGGATTTGCCTGTACCGCAACCCTTGATCGATGCTCTTCATAAAACGGTGGATCATCGTATTTTTGGATATTCTACTTTTCCAGAGGCGTACTATGAATCCATTCAGCATTGGTTTATTAAGAGACATGATTGGACTATCAAAAGAGAAGAGATTGTATATAGCCCTGGAACTGTCCATGCTTTGAATATAGCTGTAAAAGCATTAACTAAGCCTGGTGATGGAATTATCATACAACGACCTGTTTATCCGCCATTTACTACTACGATCGAAGAAAATGGAAGAGTCGTTCGAAATAATGCGTTGAAATGTGACGCTGAAGGTTATTACACAATTGATTTTGAGGATTTTGAAGCAAAAGCAAAAGAAGAAAATACTACAATGTTCATTCTCTGTAGTCCTCACAACCCTACTGGAAGGATTTTAACATATGAGGAACTAAACAGGCTTTCAACTATTTGTGCGGAAAATAATGTGATTATTATAGCTGATGAAATTCATGGGGATCTCATTAGAAAAAGCAAAAAATTTTTACCAATCGCAAAAGTTGCTAAGGGTACGAACCATATCATCACATGTACAGCCATTAACAAAACATTTAATGTTGCTGGTCTGCACTGTACAAATGTAATTATTTCAAACCCCGAAATTAGAAAAAAATTTAGCGACACAATGGGGACGCAGTTACCATCACCGTTTACAATTGCAGCGCTTATAGCTGTTTACAACGAAGGAGAAGAATGGTTAGAGCAACTAATAGATTATATTGACGAAACAATAGTGTATGTGAAAAATTTCTTAGCTAAAAAAATGCCTACAGTCAAAGTGAGGATCCCTGAAGGTACATATGTAATGTGGATGGATTTTAGTGGGTATGATCTTTCAGCTCAAGAAGTTCATGATCGTATTTATAACAAAGCCAATGTCATCCTTGAAGATGGCCACTTCTTTGGAATAGAAGGTGAAGACTTCCAAAGAATTTGTATCCCTTCGCCAAGATCCCTTATACAAGAAGCACTCGAAAGAATCGCAATAGAATTTCAAGATGTCGAAACTAAAAATCATTTGGAAGAGGTGTATAGATAATGAAAATGATCGAATTGGAGCTTGATGCATGTAAAGCTGCAAAAGAAATAGAGGGTTATGTAATCGAGATAAGAAGAGATCTCCATAGACACCCTGAAATTGGATTACATGAAGTACGGACAATGAAAGTGGTGACAGACGAATTAATTAAATTGGGCGTTGATTACGAAATCGTTTCTGATGGAGGGATTATTGGTTATATCGAAGGGAATCAACCAGGAAAAACGTTAATTCTTAGAGCAGATCTAGATGCATTGCCGATGAAAGAAGAGGAAAATAACTTAAAAAAGAAAAAAGTAGTATTTTCTGAGACTGATCAAGCTGCTCATACTTGTGGCCATGATGGTCATACAGCAATGCTTTTAGGTGCAGCAAAAATCTTGACTCAAAACAAAGATAAAATTAAAGGAAGAGTACTTCTCGCTTTTGAACAAGGGGAAGAAATGGGCGGAGGAATTTATAATCTCTGTAAACGATTACACGAAATCGGAGGAGACGGAATTTGGGGAATCCACTTAAAATCTGATCTTCCGACTGGGAAAATATCTATTGACCAGGGCCCAAGAATGGCCGCTTCTTTTGTTTTCAATGTCTTAATAAAAGGAAAAAGCGGACATGGTTCAAGACCAGATTTATCAGTTGCTCCTTTAGATTGCTTTACCGATTTTTATAACAATTTAAAAGCGATGCGGTTAAATACTTTAGATCCCTTTAAAACCATTACCTATTCAATTGGAACGATTATTTCAGGTTCCGCAGCAAATATTATTCCAGAAAGTTTACAGTTTTCAGGAACAGTCAGGTATTTAGATGTTGATCAAGGTGCCCATGCAGCAAAAGAATTTAAGAGAATTCTAGAAAAAGTATGTGACCTGCATAATTGCACCTATGAATTTATTATAGAGCCTAAAGAATCGGACTTAATCGTCTACAATCAAAAAGAATGTGCACAGATTGCGATCGATGCAGTGAAAAAGGCAATTGGTACAGATACATTACATTCAATTCCCGCTTGGATGGCATCAGAATCATTTGCGTTTTATGAAAAGTACTTCCCAGGTGTGTTTGCATTCATTGGAATAGAAAACCTTGAAGAAGGGATAGGGGCTGAACACCATAATGGTTTCTTTGACTTAGATGAAGATGCTTTAAAACTAGGTGTGGCGGCAACAGTACAATATACAATCGATTTTCTAAATTACAAAAACCAATTTGAATTTACTCCTGATAAAAGAGATATAAAGAGTCTATTTATTGATAATGGATTCCAACAATTAATAAATGAATAAAAAAGGAGATAGGAATAATGACACGAAAAAAGCTCTGTTATTTGCTCACGTTCATTGCATATTTTGGGATGCCTTTAGGAATTCCCTTTATTAAAAGTACCGAGCCATATATTTTGGGTCTCCCATTTTTATTATTTTGGATGGTTTTATGGATCTTTTTAGGAACGGGTTTAATGATTTTAGTTCATCGTATAAATCCTGATGCAAAAGAGGAGGTGGAATAATATGATCATTTCAGTTGGAATCATTGCCATCTTCTTAGTGAATGCTTTATTTTTAGGTATTGCGGCAAGTAGAGGTAAAGATATGAGCCTTGAACAATGGAGTGTTGGAGGCCGTGGATTTGGATCTATCTTCATTTTCTTATTAATGGCTGGAGAAATTTATACTACAAATGCATTTTTAGGAGTAAGTGGTTGGATGTATGGAAAAGGTGGCGTAGCATTTTACAATATCGCGATGCTGAACTATGTAATTGCTTACTGGTTAACACCTAAAATATGGGCTTATGGAAAGAAACATAATTTATTATCTCAATCTGACTTTTTTGAACAGGCATATAACAGTAGAATTCTCGGCACACTCGTAGCCATTGTAGGGTTAGTAGCATTAATTCCTTATTTAATCATTCAATTAAAAGGGCTTGGCATTATTGTTTCCGAAGCTTCCTATGGAGCGATTGATCCGAAAATAACAATTTGGATTGGCACAATTGCAATGATTGCATATGTTATGGTTTCAGGAATTCATGGCTCGGCTTGGACAGCTGTAATAAAAGATTTTCTTATTCTTGGTGTTGTGATATTCCTAGGTATCTACTTACCTATACATTATTATGGTGGGATTCAACCAATGTGGGAAGCAATCGAAGCTGTTAAACCAGGGTTTTTAACACTTCCAGACTCAGGTTTTAGTGCCTCATGGTATATTTCAACGATCATGTTAACATCCTTAGGGTTTTATATGTGGCCGCATACATTTGTTGCTACTTTTTCAGCGAAAAGTGGAAATGCCTTAAGAAATAATGCGATTATGCTTCCTATCTATGCATTATTTTTATTATTTATCTTATTTGTTGGAGCAGCAGCAATTTTACAAGTACCAGGGTTAGAAGGAGGCGCTGTGGATTTAGCTTTATTTAAAATTTCCACGCAAACATTTAATCCCGTTATCGTTGGCTTTATTGGAGCAGCAGGGTTATTAACTGCCATTGTACCAGGTTCATTGATTTTGATGTCTGCAGCTACATTGCTTGCGAAAAATGTCGTAAAACCTATTCGACCTCAAACTACCGATCAACAAATTGGTATCATTGCTCGTTATTCCGTTCCAGTAATTGCACTTGTAGCACTATACTTCACTTTTAGTGGTGGCGGAGCAATTACGTTATTATTCTTAATGGGGTATGGACTAGTTACTCAATTTGTACCAGGGGTTGTATGTAGCCTTTTGAAGAAAAATCCATTAACTTTACAAGGTGTCTTTGCTGGGATTATCGTAGGTGTTACGATTGTGGGTTGGCAAGCAGCTACAGGTGCTCATTTAAGTAAGCTGTTTCCAAGCTGGCCATCCTATATACAAGATATCAACATTGGTTTCCTTGCACTGAGTGTTAATATTTTAGTAAGTATAACTGTTAGCGCATTTACAAGGAAAGTAACTGTTCAAAATGTATAACTACACATAAGTAAACTACTAAAATCAATGGTCTACCATGAAAGTCGGGGACTTTCCAATACTAGATTATTTCGACATCACATATAATCAAGGGAATGTAGTTATTGTAATGTTTTAGTAAGTAAGAAACATTCAGTAGCCTTATTGAAAAGCTGCTTTCATACAGCGTGGATCCAATATAAATAGCACTTTTTTTCTCCCCGCAGGAAAGGTGCCAACCATAAAAGGTCGTAAAAGTTCAATCATATTTATGCTCGCTCTTTGTTAACGGATATCTATCGCTAAAATGATTCGAAAAGGCACTGCAAAAATAGCAACAATCTTTGAGAAATGCTATTTCGTATGGATTGTTGCTATATTGATATCCAAATAGCCTTGATCAAGTTTTTTAGAAGTAATTTATTTTTGTTCTTGATAATTAATGGCCTCTTTAAATTCTTCGGTAGTGTAGATATTATAAAACATATTTCTACTATTTACGTTTGCTATTGTCCCTGTAAATGTATTGTCTATCCATAAATAGTATTCATCATCGTTTAGTTTGATCTTATATTGCGGGACTACATTGTTATCTACTTCACCAAACTCTCTAGCCTTTTTAAACGTTTTCTCTATAATTTTAATATCCTTTGCATCGGATATTAACTGTAATGTGTCGGGTTTTTCTTCTTCGAAATTAATTAATTCTTGAATTTCTATCGTTTTTGATTTTTCTTCATTACTGTTACAAGCCACTAACCACATAGTACAAATAAATAAAAACAAAATTGTTTTTAACTTCACCTTACCTTCACCTCTTATATACTATTTCTTCGCCATAATCGTTGAATTAATATATTCCCTTATAAGCACTTCTTCACATTGTAAGAAACCACCTGCTTTATCCGACAATTTAAAATTCTACTTATCTAAAATCAGGGAGCAACAACCTATAGTAAAAGAGCTATTAAATAGTTCTTCTAGATTTTATTTAGTTTCTTCATCAAATACTTCATTCAAAATAATCTTATCAACATTTTTTGCTTTCATTTTTGATGTAATTGATGGAAAGTAGCAGTTAACTTAATTGCTTATTGATGTATCTGTATGTATATACGTATGCATTATTGTATTGTTTAAAGGCTGCCAAGATACTTTGAAAAAGCAAGTATCCGTGAGAAACAGTGTTTGAAAGAAGTGGTTATGGTGTTATGTAGTTAGAGACTACTTTTTGTAAATATCAAAAAAGAGTATAAAAGCGAATTTTTTCATATTAAAATTCCAAAAACATTCGTGTTATTGCTATAAAAGTGCGATTTGTCCATCGGCTGTATACTTTTCAGATGAAATAAAACACGAATATTAAATTTGAAAATTATTTAACGTAATTAAAAAATGCCATAAGTGATGTAACGTGAAGCGGGTGGGTGGAAGGTCTGTCTTTTTTATCACATTTTTAAAAATATCATGCAAATCGTGCGGATCTAATGATTTTGTTTTATATTCAGGAAACTAGTTCTGATGGATCTGAACTTGAACTGATCTTAAAGTTGCTTGATTAGTTACTAGAAGCGGGTGAAGAGACAATATCCAAATAAGTTCAGAACGGCTCAGACATAGGGATGCAGCTGTACCTATATGTCGGCCCATAGAGAATGGATGTCTTTTAGGGGCATTCAAAATCGCCTGTCCATTCAGCAGTATAGGAGGATAAGATCAGACGCTCCTAAAAAGTGAGTACCTGGTCTTTTTGTGTTTAATTTATCTAGATTCCTCTTTTTCAAAATTGCTACGAACCTTAATGAAGGGTTAATGATAAGCCGACCAAATAACCATCTTCGTAGATTAAAGCGTACAGATGTAATTGCGTTGGAAATAATCAATCTTTAGTTTTATTAAGACGTAAAATCAAATTGGAATTTAAGGGGTAAACCGTTTTGAAATTAAGCCAACGATAAAAGTATAAATCGCCCTAAAACGGACAATTTAATAGTTATTGGAGGAAAGTACATTGGCAAAAGAAAAGCTAAAGAAAGAATTAGAAGTACCTGAAGAAAAAGAGCAAAAGAAAGAACAAAATGAAAATAAAGAAAAGCAGTAAAAAATGAATGCTATCATAAGCTTCAGATCGTGGTAAATAACAAAAAAGCCATAACGCGGTCGTTATAGCTTACGTATTGTTTACACTATATATTATTTTGTTCTAATTTCAGTTTATTTAGCTATGAAGGATAGCAGAGTGCATTAACAACTTGGGGCGATGCATGCAACAGATTGCTATCCCAAAACAAGTGTATGTACTTGTATTTAAAAACATTACAACCGTGGAAATGTAAGAAATGAAATTCGAGCTTTTTCTTAAAATTAGGCTGTTTTCGTATAGATTGTTGCTTATACGAATTTGATAAATGTCGAATATAATGCGGGTTCAAGGAAGCGTTTGATATTGTAGAGATATGTTTATGAAGTGGCTATGGAAATAAAGAATGCAGACCAAAAAACCTTATTTAAGACACTAGAACAAGGTCTCTATCTAAAAGATGTGATTAAAACGTCGAAGTGCAGATATAAAAGAATTAACGGCTGAACTATCATACCAATACCGATCATCATCAACGTCTTATTATTCTCTCTTAAATCACCCGATTCTTTTTTCATCGCTTTGTAATATTTTGTCGTCATAAACACGCCGCACATCAATAAAAAGGCGCCAACAATAAACGAAACGTTGTACGCTCCTAAGTCTTTACTAGTTTGGAAAGCCGCTACTGCATTAAAATATATAAAGGCTGCAAGCAAATAAGGGGCTCTTTCTTTCCTAAGCAATTTTCTACTTTTCTTTTTCGCCACTTTATACCGATGTATCAGATCTTCTTGCGACACATACTGCGTAACAAAGGCTTCCGCTTGTTTTGCATATTTTTTTTGAACCTTGACCGTATAAAAAAGCTCGTATACTTCAGACGACGGCTTTAAAAAGGTTTCGATATCTACTTCCAATGGGACATTACTTTTCTCTAAGTATTCGAGAATTGTCTGGACAGTATCTTCAAATGGAATGTTACTTGTCTCTAAGTGTTCGATCATTGCCTGGACGGTCTCTTCTGGCGGAACGTTCCCTTTTTCTCTGTGTTCAATCATTGCCTGGGCAGTATCTACTGAATGTCCAATCAATATTTTCTTTTTAAACATACTAAGCACCTCTTACGAAATAAGTTAAATAACGCTTAATTATACTATTTCATTCGACCTTTCTTGCAATCCAAAATATAACATACTCTTTTAAATATAGGCCCCTCGTTCGATTAACAACAATCATTAAGAAATCAGCCTAAAATTAAAAAGGCCACTTCCTAAAAAGAAAGTGACCAATACTAATTAAACACTCGCCATCTGGTTTTTCAATTTAAAAAAATCCTTATGAACAATGTTATACAAATTATAACCAATAGAATTAAAGTTATAATAATTGTGAGAAGTCCTCTAACGATAGCAGTTAAATTTTTTACATTCTTCAATCCATAATTGGCAAGAAAAAAAGTAATTATTGTTGCTACTAATAAAAATATTAGGGGATCTACGTGAAAGTAAGATTCAAAAAATAGTGTGAATTGAGTAGAGTTAATTGTGATAAAGAAAACTATTAGCCAGCATAATGACAGTAGGAATGACAATAAATTTAGATGTATAACTGTGGATTCCTCCTTTTAATATAAAGTGAATTGAAGAAGGAGAAGCGTATAATAATTATTGCGTCCATAAGGAACTGCTTTATCTTAACACTACTATTTATATGATTTAATAACTAAGGTTGGTTAGTTCATGGCCTTAAGAAATGAAAAAAGAGTGACAGTACTATAGCTCTTTATTCCAGTTATAAAGGCAAAGAAAAAAAGCAGAATAGAATAATCTATTCTGCCTCTGGTTTTTCGCTTTTTTCCATTTCCTCTTTCTTACTTCTAAGTAGCAATGCAATGAATAAAAAACTTGCTACCCAAAAGGAAAAGAAAAAATTCTCTAGTAAAGGCAAATTATTATTTTCGAAATAATCCCAAACCGATGTCAATAAAAATAGTGTTACAAAAAAAGCGATGTATAAACATTTTCCGAATTTAGTCATTTAAAGCACCTCGATATGTAATATAAATAAATTTTTACGTTTATAGGGGCAGTGGATGGATTGACCCACAAATGGGGAGGTCGTGACGGTCAACTAGCGCCACAACCTAAGTGCGTGCGAATACACTCAATACTAATGTGTACATATTTATGTTTTCTATACATAAAGAAGCCGCAACGTCGTCACACCCACAATGGAATGCTAAATACTCGATTTAATACAGTTATTACAAATCAAACCATTGACATTAAAAAAATTTTTTACTATTATTTAAAAATAGACCGGTCATTATAGAAAAAGGGAGGAGAACAATGAAAAAAAGTTCGACACGTGATCATTTGCTTGAAGTAGCTACAAGACTTTTTCATTTGCAAGGTTATCAGGCTACAGGTTTAAATCAAATTTTGAAAGAATCAGGGACACCAAAAGGTTCTCTTTATCACTATTTTCCTGATGGGAAAAATCAACTCGTTAAGGAAGTTGTTGAGTCGTCATCTCAACGTTTACTTGCTAACATTCAAATACACTTAAATTCTGATCCAAATCCAACAATCGCGGTGCAAAATTATTTGAATCATTTGAGTGAAAACTTTAAAAACCTAGACACCCCCGATATGTTAAATATGCCACCATTTGCATTGATTTCAATGGAGTCAGCTTTTGAGAACGAAGAAATTCGGGTAGTTTGTCAAGAAAATTACAGCAAGGTGCAACAGCACTATTATAATAAGTTTGTTGAATCAGGTATGGCTACAGATAAGGCAAAGATACTTGCAGTATCACTTAACGCAGCTATCATAGGTGTTTTAGTATTATCCATTACAGAGAAATCGAATGAACCTATTAAAATGCTTCAAAAAACAGTTCCAAGTTTCTTTTTATAAGAGCTTAGGACTTATTTTTTGAACTTAAAATATATAGACTGGTCTAATATTAGGATCGTTAATACGATTTATAATAAAATTATATAGACCGCCTTAAAAGGAGTAATTATGAATACAGAACAGCAACGAAACCCAAAACCAATGATTGCATTATTAATGATTGCAGCATTTGTTGGCCTTTTTGGAGAAACAGCCATGAATATGGCTATGACTGATGTGATGAGAGACTTCGGCATCAGTGCGCCGAGTGCACAATGGTTAACAACAGGTTATTTATTAGTATTGGGGATTTTAGTACCCATTTCTGCCCTTATTATTCAATGGATCTCAACACGTTGGATTATTATTATAGCAATTTCATTCTCCATTGTTGGTTCAATTATTGGGGCATTAGCACCAACATTTTCAATTTTATTACTATCACGTGTAATTCAAGCAGTTGGTACAGGATTAATTTTACCACTTATGATTAACGTTATTTTCATGGTTGTACCATTCGCAAAGCGCAGTGCAACAATGGGGATTATGGGAATGGTCATTACACTTGCTCCAGCAACTGGGCCAACAATCGCTGGCATTATCGTTGATATATCTAGCTGGCATTATATTTTCTGGATAAGCATTGCCCTATATATCGTTATTTTCTTTACCTTTATGCCAAAAGTGTACAATGTCACAACACTAACAAAACCGAAAATCGATTTTTTATCTATCGTTCTTTCAACAATTGCATTTGGTAGTATTATCTATGGATTAAGTACTATTTCAGAAGATTCTACACTGGCAACAATCATTATAGTTGTAGGTATTGTAGCTCTTTTACTTTTCATATGGCGTCAACTTACAAGTAAGCATCCGATGATTGATTTACAAGTTTTCAAATATCGCAATTTCACTATTGGGTCAGTTTTAATATTTATTGTATTCTCATTACTTTTAGCAATTGCGATTCTTATGCCTTTGTATTTAAAAGGATCTTTATTACTTTCAGCGACGAATGCTGGGTTAGCGATGTTACTTGGAAACATATTGAACGCCGTCTTTGCTCCAATTGTTGGTAAAACTTTTGATCGTGTTGGTCCAAAATTTTACTTGCGTTTTGGGTTCTTATGCTTAGTTATTTCAACAAGTATATTATTCTTTGTCATTAGCGCCACAACACCACTTTGGTTAGTAATAGTTTCATGTATGATTTTCTACGTAGGTGTATCAACAACTATTATTCCAGCGCAAACAAACGCACTTAATGATTTACCCAAAAAATTGTATTCACACGGTTCCGCTGTCATAAACACACTTCAGCAAATTGCAGGTGCAGCAGGTACCGCATTAGCAATTACACTTATGACAACAAGACAACACAGCTATACAGTAGAGCATTCTACTGCAACCCCTGAAACACTAGTTGCAGTAGGCACTCAATTTGCATTTGGGGCTATAGTGATTGTGGCCGTAATCGGTCTACTATTAGCATTTTTTGTGAGACGCCCAGAAAATAACTGAACACATATAAAATAATAGAATCAAACGCTAGGATCAATGGTAAATCATTGATCCTGGCGTTTTTAGTTACCCTTAAATTTGAAAAACAGCGTTATGGTATTCTGATATACATACGAATAAATGACAACAAGAAGATCGCGGGTTATTGTAGGCGGTCATTCAGCTATCAATACTTTTTTATTATCTCTGGTTGAATTACAAAAAGAGAATCCTTCAGCGAAACTTGTTTGGATTATGCGTAAAAATTTTGTTGAAGAAGTATATGGTGGGGAAGAGAAAGATGCCTTGAAAGTATGCGGGGCGCTAGGTATACGTATTCATGAATTAGTAGATGCAGGTAAGATTGAAGTATTGACACAATTTTATATGGCAACAGGTTTTGAACAAGTTTTATAGATATAAATTTTTCACCTAAATATTACATTGACAACGATAATCTTTACTGATATTCTTTTTGAGAATGATTATCATTGTCGATTAAAGAGGGTAAGTATTTCGAAAAGTAGTTGTGGCATGTACATAAAAAAACCTGGAAAAATGGCTATACCCTTATCGGAAAAGAGGGAAGATCTTTGAACTCGTCAAGTTGAAAATGTGAAAGAGTTTAAAAACCAAAGGAATAAAAATTAATAGTAAGCAAGAATTATACAGAGGAGGGCAAACCTTCCCAAATAAACGGTAGAGGACAATTAAGCATATGAAATTATTATCAACACGATTTGGAGAGCAAGCCTTTCAATCACTAGTTACTTTAATGCGACTGCTTTTTGGGATTGGCTGGCTTTTTGCGGGTATAACGAAAATTACAGAGAAAAATTGGTTTAGTGAACCAGGAATATTTATTAAAAATTACTTAATGATGGCACTAGACAAACCGAATGTGCCAGAATTTTATAAGTATTTCATCGAACACTTCGCATTAAAGCATATTATGTTTTTTAATTACACGATTCCAATCGTTCAAATTATTATCGGGATTGTTCTGATAGTAGGATTAATGATCATTCCCTCTGTTCTTATTTGTCTTTTTATGCATATAAATTTTATTCTTTCTGGGAATATGAATTTAATTAGTTTAACTCTTTATACTAGTGCATTTTGTATATTGCTATTTTTAAACAAAAGTTATGTTTTAAGCTTAGATCGTTACCTTGGGATTGAACATCGATTTAAAAACATAAAACAAAAGGTTAGAAAAAACATTACGTATACACCATCAAAGGCTTCTTAGAGTAAACTGCTAAAGTGTTTTTAGTAATGTCCTACCTATATTTGCTGAAGCCAAAGGTGGGAGTATGGAATGAAGCACATTCTCCAACTTTACACTTAGTAGCAGAAGAACATAATTAGTAACTGCATAATTTTAATGCCCAGGTTTCAATTATTATTGAGCCTGGGCATTTGTGTTGATTATAACTTCTCTAAAATTTTTATTAGGGCTGTTAAAACAATTGTAGTGATAGCTGCAATTATTAAAATTCCAATGGTAGATAACTCAACAGAAGTAAGGTGGAGAGTTTTCATCCAATAATATCCTACAACTATAGAGATAAATGACGTCAAAACAGTGATAATAAAACCTAGAAAGCCTAATTCTTCTATTTTTTGTTCAGTTAAACCTACAAGGCTTAATACTTTAGTGAAAATACCAGCAATTATAAATAGCGCAATTGATAATATAAATAATGAACTTATTCTTGAGTGAGTAATTTCATTAGGCATGAAATTAACTAGGACCATCATTATAAATGCAGGTAGAAAGATTGGTAATATTAAACCAGCAATAATAGCTAATGAAGATAAATATTTATTTTTATTAGGGTTGCTCATAAATCCTCCGAAAAAATAATATAAAAATGCTGATTCATTATATCAAATCGCAGTAATCAACTGGACTTTATTATTTTTTCTGATAAGAATCACATTTTGCATGTATAGTGGGTTGAAGGAAATCATGCAACGTTGCATTTTTTGTTCTAGGCATTTCACAACCTGTAGTTAGTCAGCATCGCGAAAATTAAAGGATGCAGGTATTATTACTGAACGTGTTATAGTTTAGCGAAGGTTCAAATGCAGTTGATAAAGGGCATTTTAGTTCAGATTGAGTCTTTAAGTGGATGTAATTGTGGCACCGATTGGGCTAATTATGATGATGTATCCACCGTTGGCAAAAGTAAAATATGAGGAAATGTGGCGTGTGTTTAAAGATTAGAAAGTTCTTTTTCTTTTCATTTATAGTTAGTTGTATTATAAGAGCCATGTACATGTATAGCGTAGCATGGCTCTTTTGGTTTTTACAATAAATAACTGTTCCATTAAAAAACAAAAGTTGGATAATTTAATGGCTGTGTCCTTCATAGTCTTTTTTTATTGAGATGAGACAAGCAGGAACTTAACTGGTTTATCTCGGTAATTGTACCAATAATGTGTTTTTCGAGCATCAAACATTTTAGATTCGTTTTCTTTTAAAACATATTCTTGTTCCTCAATAATAACGGTTAATTCACCTTCTACAATATAAAGAAATTCATGACCGTCATGTGAAAGAGCATTTCCCTCATTTTCTCCAGATTTTAACGTAACAAGGATCGGGAAATAGGAAGCACCTATACTACCATCTGATAAGTCCGAATAATGGAATTGGGAACGTATTTCGTTTAATTCTTCATTGTTAGTAGTAAAGAAAACACTTGGATTTACTCCTAAAGCATCTGAAATTTTCTTCAAAGAGTCTAATGTTACATTGGATTTTCCTCTTTCAACCTGAGATAAGAAGCTAATAGAAACTCCTGTTTGAGAGGCAAGCATTTTTAAGGTAAATTGTTTTTCTTTACGTATTCTTTTTAATGTCTCCCCTAGAAAATCTGATGTCATTTTATCAAGCTCCTTTATTGCTTATAATATTTTATTCTATACACGTTTCAATAGAAAGTCATAATAAAAAAATAATCTACATTATTGACAGATAATTCAGGCGATTGTAAAGTAAGAACAAGGAGAAATTGAAGTTCCACTTCAATTTTGAACAAAGGGGGAAACTATATGGGTGCAAAACAAATGAGAAAGATTTGGATTGCTAGTTTAGTAGGGAGTTCAATTGAATGGTTTGATTACTTTTTGTATGGTACAGTTGCTGCACTCGTTTTTAATCAATTGTTTTTTGTGAATGAAGATCCAACAGTAGGTTTGTTACTTGCTTACGCATCATTTGCTTTATCATTTTTTATTAGGCCGTTTGGTGGAGTAATTTTCAGCCATATTGGAGATAAGATTGGCCGTAAAAAAACATTAGTATTAACGTTGAGTTTGATGGGGATTGCAACTTTTGGGATGGGGTTACTTCCTACATATCAAGCCATTGGCATCTGGGCTCCAATATTATTGATTACTTTAAGATTAGTGCAAGGGTTAGGTATTGGTGGTGAATGGGGCGGAGCACTTTTACTTGCTGTAGAATACGCACCAAAAGAAAAAAGAGGATTATATGGAGCTATTCCGCAAATGGGTGTAACGATTGGTATGGTATTTGGAACTGTTGCATTGTCTATTATGACTTTACTTCCTGAAGGTTCTTTTATGACATGGGGATGGCGTATACCATTTTTAATAAGTGCATTTTTAGTTTTATTTGGTTTATGGATTCGTAAAGGAATTGATGAGACGCCTTCATTTAAAAAAGTTCAAGAATCAGGTGAGATTCCAAAACTACCAATTATAGAGACGTTGAAAAACTATTGGCGTGAAGTATTAATTGCTATTGGAGCCAAGGTTGTAGAAACAGCACCTTTTTATATCTTTGGGACATTTGTTGTATCCTATGCAACATCAAATTTAGGTTTTTCTAGAACAGTCACGCTAACTGCCGTAATGATTGCAACAATTATTACGACGATTTTAATTCCAATAATGGGGAGCTTATCAGATAAATATGGTCGCAAAAAGTTATACATTATTGGAACTATTGGAATGATCCTATTTGCATTCCCTTATTTCTGGATGTTACAGCAACAATCGGCCGTATTACTTGTAATAGCTACAATCATCGGTCTAGGCGTTATTTGGTCGCCAATTACAGCCGTACTAGGTACAATGTTTTCAGAAATTTTCGACGCAAAAATTCGTTACACAGGGATCACATTAGGATACCAAATTGGTGCAGCTGTAGCAGGAGGAACAGCTCCATTAGTAGCAACAGCTCTTTTAGTTAAATTTGATAATTCTTATGTACCGATTGCGCTATATATTATCTTTACAGCAATCGTTTCATTAATCGCTATTTGGGCTGTTAAAGATCGTAGTCAAGAGACTTTAGATACTGACATACAAAAAGATTCTAAAATAGAAGATACGGAAAAAATCCCAGTCGGGACTATGGAGTCGTAATGATAAAATTCATTGGAGGGTTTTTGATATGTTGATATTAAATGAAGATCAAATTATGAAAAGCTACAGTATGAAAAATGCTATAGAGGACATTAAGAAGGTATTAATAGCAAAAGAGGAAAACAAAATTGTGAACATGCATCGTACTGTCATAGATTTTCCTGATTATGATGCGTCTGCACTATATATGCCAAGTGCCGATTTAGTAAGTGAAGTTGCAGCTGTAAAGGTGGTTACCATTTTCCCTAAAAATTCTCCAATGGGGTTACCAACAACTCAAGGTGTCTTATTACTAACTGATGCAGAGAATGGTACACATATGGCTATGATGAATGCCTCGTATTTAACTCGACTTAGAACGGGTGCTTTGAGTGGAATTGCTACTGATTATTTATCTAAAAAAGATGCAACTATACTAACAGTAATCGGTACAGGTGGGATGGCATTTGAGCAAGTACTAGGGGTATTAGCTGTAAGATCTATAACTAAAATATTACTAGTCAATAAAACAACATCAAAAGCACATCGTTTTGGTAATAAATTGGAAGAGCACGGTGTGGAGATCCCTTTTGAAGTAATAGAAGAAGTATCTGAAGCAGTAAAGCTAGCGGATATTATTTGCTGTGCTACTAGATCAACTAGTGCCGTTTTAGATGGAGATCATTTAAAGCCAGGCGTTCATATTAATGGCATAGGTTCATATTTACCAAGTATGCGCGAAATTGATGAAACATCGATTTTGAAGGCTAAGAAAATTGTAGTAGATGATTATAATGGTGTAAAAAATGAAGCTGGAGAATTTATTCATGCTGTTGAAAAAGGTATATGGTCATTCGATAATATATATTGTGAACTTGGTAAACTTGTCACAGAAACTAGTAAAGGTAGAGAAGATGAAAACGAGATAACCATTTTCAAATCAGTAGGTGCAGCTTACTATGATTTAGCAGTCGCAAAAGGAATATTTCAAAAGGCAAAGCAACAAGGAATCGGTATTGAAATTGATGTGTAATTTAAGGTACAAAAGCTCTTAAGGAGATGCTTAATAGATAATAAAGTTCGTTGAAAGTAACCTCTTTGCGTATTATATCTGCAAGAGGTTATTTTTTTATTTTTCGAAAGAGAATGGAATCAGGGTTTAGAGAATTTATTTAGATTAAATTACGTGGATAATCATGAAAATTATAAGGAGAGCATTACAATGCTTCATGCTGTCGAGGATGTTGGAATTAATCATATTAATTCTAATGGTGGTCATAACTAAATGCTGATCACCCAAAATGATTTTTAGTTTACATAATATTTATATCTTATTCACATATTACTAATTATCGGATTCTTCTCATAGTCTTAGATTTTTCGACTTATTAGCAATGAGAATTAGCGATACATACGTCGAATACACTTTAAAAGTGATCATTAAACAATGTTAAAATTCCTTAAGTAATGCTCTTTGAAAAGAGAGAAATTGAAGTAATATATAGTTAGAGACGATTGATTGCAAAAATTCCTGGTAAACGGTAATTAACGAACAACTATCAATAAAACTACATAGAATATTCGTATATATATAATGAAAGTGCCATTCGTCTAGCAGCTAGATGCTACATCAATCGACACGAATATTATCTTTAGGGAAAAGTCTCGAATGGAACTTTTTATGACTTGACCCATAACATTAATGAAACGGAGGGAATCGTAATAAAACACTTTAAAAATAAGCGTTATTGGATACTTATGCCACCATTTTTTATCATTACAATATTACTTATTGTGCAACTTCCTAGCGAATATAAACACTATTCATTTTTAGTAGTCATTATATTTTGGGTGGTTTTAAAAAGTTGGGATTTCTACTCAAAAATTAAGAACGAAGTAAAAGAAGAGAACTCATCTAAAAAATAGGAACGTTCGAGCGCTTTTGTTATGTTCTTCAAATTGACCTGAGCGTAATCCATGTAACCAAGTACCCGTCAATATGATTCTCGAATCGTCTGAGCGCTGTTCTGTGGATCACTAAAAAATATAACCAGTTTCGTAAGGCACTGATTTTATCGAAAACAGTTCTTTAGACTGCAGCTTTCTACTCGAATGGATTTTATACTATGCTAAGCAAATGGAGGAGAGGCATTTGTGGTTAAACAATTGATTGTTGGCGACGCAATGCATGAATTGGCTACTACACGTCGCATTCTGGAACGCTTATCCGAGGAACATATGCCATGGAGACCACATGAGAAATCGATGACGCTTGGCGAGCTGGCCACACACCTGATCAACCTGCTGAACTGGTAAATCGCAATTCTTCAGTACCCAGAGTTTGATCTTTCGACCGTGCCACTGCGACGGAAGCCTTTGGAAAAACAATCTGACGTTCTCGATGAGTTTGACGCAAACATCGGTAAATTGAAAAATTTTCTGACCGAATGTGACGAGAAAACGCTCGGTGAGGAATGGACGCTGCGCCATGGTGACCAAATCATCCGCCGCGAGCCCGAGCAACTGCGTTCCGCACTTTCGGATTAAACCACATGGTCCACCACCGGGCACAGCTCGGGGTATACTTGCGCCTACTTGATATTTCGGTGCCGGGCATCTACGGTCCCTCGGCCGATGAGGAAGCCCAATGAACTAAGTTTTTCTGCAAAATGTATGACAATAAGTGCAGCTACTAATAAATGGCTGTTCTTCAACGACAACATTAACAACTACTGATAACTGAAACAGCATAATGCTAGGAGTATATTAAAAAAACGAATTTCGATGATGGAAATCGTTTTTTTTTACTTTAAAAAGGAATAATGCAATTTTGTTAGAGTCTAAAACATGGTACTTAGAACGGCCATATTTTTCGCTAAGTTGTAACTAGTATTATGATTTTAACTTTTATAATCAAAGTTTAGATAATATTAATTAGCGTAAATTATACATTAAAGTGTAATAATGGTATTGTATAAAGAGATAGACTTTTCACTCAATTCAAAAAAGGAGGAGTTTTCATTATGATATCTTTTTCTAAACCAGATGTAGAACAGTTTTTACGAACATTTTCGATTGGGGATTTTGCGATTAGTCCAGATGAAAAACAACTAGTTTTCAGTACTAATTTAAGTGGTAAGTATAATTTATGGGCCATGAATTTACCAAATACGTTCCCGACACCGCTTACTTTTATTGACCAGAGCTGTCAAGGACTCCTCTATGATAAACAAGGACGGTTCATCATTGCCGGTTTTGACCAGAATGGGGACGAAAATACGCAGTTTTATGGACTTCCGCTTCAAGGTGGGACAATGAAGAAAATTATTTATGAAGAAGGAACCCGCAATGCTATGCCAATTTTATCAGAAGATGGGAACAAGCTATACTATACATCTTCGAAAGGAAATCCTACGTATTTAAATGCATATGCCTATGACTTAGTGACCGGTGAGGAAGAAACAATTCTTGAGGGAAAAGATGCGCCCACTTTTTTAATCGATTTTAGCCCTAATGAAGAGGCAGCCCTCTACTATAAACATTTTGCTAATACGTATACACTCCTATACGCCAAACGAGGAGAGGAACATATTCTCCTGACACCGCCAACAGATCAGCAACATACTGTCAGTGACGCAGTTTTTGTATCCAATGAGCTCATCTATTTATTAACGAATTACAATGCTGATTTTACGTATTTGGCTTCGTATAATTTAGAGACAAATGAGTTTGTAAAATTGAAAGATTTGGAGAATGAAAGCTTTACTTCGTTGAAATATAACAAAGAAAAGCAGTGCCTGTATGTAATTAGTGAAAAAGGTGTAGAAGATCGTTTATACATGCATGATTTGCTATCGAATAATTGGGAAGAACTAGATTCACCGTGCAGCGTCATCGAAAAGCTTATCGTCACAAAATCCGGAAGTTTGTATTTATTAGGAAGAGGGGCTACGAAGCCGCATAATATTTATCAATTTAAGGAAAATGGGTGGGCATCTTTAACGGGATACACAGTTCCAGGTGTAGATCAAAGCGAATTAGTTGAGCCGGATGTGATTACTTATTCTTCCTTTGACGGACTTGAAATAGAGTCCTTATTTTTCAAAGCTAAAAAGGAAAATGATAATGGTGAAATCATCTTTTGGCCGCATGGTGGTCCGCAAGCTGCAGAGCGTAAATTTTTTAGAGCTTCCTTCCAATTCTTTTTAAATCATGGGTATAGCATCTTTGCTCCGAATTTCCGCGGTTCGACAGGCTATGGATTGGCTTTCACGAAAATGGTAGAAGGAGATTGGGGACACGGCCCACGCCTTGATAATGTAGCTGCTCTCGACTGGCTCATTGATAATAACTACGCTGAAAAAGGCAATATCTTATTGATGGGCGGAAGTTATGGAGGATACATGGCCTTATTGCTTCACGGTAGACATTCTGAGTATTTCAAAGCCGTAGTGGATATATTTGGTCCATCTGATTTGTTCTCATTTATCAACTCGGTTCCTGAAGACTGGAAGCCAATTATGGATCAATGGGTAGGAAATCCTGAAAGAGACAAGCAAAAACTCATTGAATACTCACCATTAACGTATCTAGAAACCATGGTCAAACCAATGCTCGTTATCCAAGGAGCGAATGACCCACGTGTTGTGAAAGAGGAATCTGATCAAATCGTACAAGCTTTAAAAGATAAAGGGCGTGATGTCGAGTACATGCTTCTTGAAGACGAAGGACATGGGTTCTCTAAAAAAGAAAATGAAATTGCTGTTTATCAAAAAATCCTCTCATTTTTTAATCAATTCGTTGGATCTAAAGTGAAAGCATAACGATGTGTATCACTCCGACTGGGAAGAAAACTATTCTTTAAGTAATGAGTGTGTAAGTTGATGGAAATACTGTTTGAAATTAAATGAAAAGACTAGGTTCTACTATGATAGAACCTAGTCTTTTTCATAAACCAACCAACATCCCTTTTGTTACCACATAAACGCCCCACATGTTCTAGTGAGGGATCGAATCACTTGAAGATATTTCAGCAAATCATATCAAGTTGTCTCGAATTCAGTACTGCAAAAATACAGGTAAGTGCTGATTTGTTTGCAAAAATTCCAGACAAATACAATTAACGAACGTTTTCGTGTGTAATCATTACAAACATTCGTGTTTATATAATGAAAATGCCATTCTTTCATCGGCTGGATACTATATCAATCGAATAAAACACGAATTTTATCTTTTGAAAAGGTCACGAATGAAACCTTTTTATGACCTTACCATAACTTAAATGAAACGGGGGGATAATAAAACACTTTAGTTGAACAGCAATTAGGTTTATTAGGTTAATACAAAAAATTGAAATAATAATCGGTGATAAAGCGAAATAAGAGTTTTTACTATTTTTAACCAATCAAATATATATTGAGGTGATTAGTGATGACACTTAAATGGCTGTGGATATTGGTTATTGCGTTTAGCTTACTAGAATGGATTTCAATCCCATTCATAGGTGCATTTACAGGAAAATTATATCAATTAGTTGAAGGTGTATTAATAATTACTTTTATTATTTACCCATTATTTTTCGTGACTTCTCTTTTACTATTACAAAGAGGAATTAAAAAAATTGGTGCAGTAATTTTGCTTATTCCACTAATCGTGTATGCACCCTTGCTAATAAATCTTCAAACATTGCTTAAATAATGTACTTATTGAGCTAGCTGAACAGTTTAGTGAGATAAATTCAAAATACATCGAATAAAAGGACGGGGTAAAATTTAAATTTCGATATTTTAGTTGTCTGTTTATGATGTTGGTCTTACTTTCTGCTTGTAATACTAGAATAGAACCAAAGGAACTTTTAGGAGGAGTATATACAATTGTATTGGACTCTATTATGGAATGAGATGAAGCTTTAAGTAGTAATATGAAATTCATAGCTATTGATATGAATAATTTTGAGGACGTAGAGGAATACAATGTCTAAAAGTTTTTATCCATATACAATACAAATACAGAGGGTATTATGGAGAGTGGACGTATTCAAGCCCCTACTCTACGGCAAATAATATTAGTTTACATAATGTTACTACTTTCTAATTATCGAAAGCTTCCTATAATTTATCGTTCAAAAGGGAATTTTTCGTTTAAATAATGCTAATTATCGTTTAATGTGGATTTGTCCAATATGTATGAAAATTATTCATAATTGTGAACAAACTAAGCTGGTTGATACCTTCTCTTACCAAAGGATAAAAAGTTGATATGGAGTTTGAATAAAGGAAAGCTGGTGCAATAACCAGAGTAGGATTAATCTTCGATTATTAATTACTCTAAACCCATGACTTTACAGTATATAAAAAGCTGACGTTTTGAATAAAGATTGATCAAAATGACAGCTTTCTTTATTAATAACTGTTTATATTAATAATAATTCCAAATACATTGAAAAACAGTCCTTAACTGTCATATAAAAACAGTTAAGGTTTTTTTATGAAAATTCTTTGATATATTGGTAATGTATGTTATATTACAAATATAACATACATTATACAGAGAGGAGGGTGGATTGCTTTGATTTTTCATTTAGAGTTTGAGTCTAAAACACCAATTTATATACAGCTTATCCATTGTATTATTGCAGGTATTGCAAAGAAGGAGCTTGTTCCAGGTGAACGATTACCATCTGTTCGCTCATTGGCAGCAGATATAGGAATCAATTTACACACGGTGAACAAAGCGTATAAAGAGCTGGAACAAAAAGGATTTATTCTAAATCATCGTCAAAAAGGAGTTCTGGTTAATCCAGAAGGAGTTCCAAAGGCAGATGTATCTTTTCAGGAAGAAATGAAAGAAATATTACATCCCCTTATTGCAGAGGCCATTTGTCGAGATGTAAATAAAGAAGATTTTATGAAGCTTTGTGAAGAGATTTTTACTTCATATGTTCAGGGGGGAAGCTAAACGATGGATCATATCTTTTGGATTTCAATTATTTTATTCATACCTATTTTTATTATTTTGATTGGTATGCCGTATTGGACACGACGTACAGAGAGTTTTGGAGTTTCTATTCCGTCTGATGTCTATATGGATAAAAAACTAAAAAAAATGCGAAAACAATATGCTTCAGTTATGACAGCTTTTAGTATTGTTATACTATTTATTTTTTATTTAATCGTAGGAAAGCATTCTCCAAACGATGGAGAGACAATGGGGATTGTTTTATCGATAACTATACCTGGTTTTATGATTATTTCATTTTTAATCTATTTAGTATTTCATAAGCAAATGAAACAACTGAAAGAAAAGGAGAAATGGAATGAACAAAGACAACAGAAGATTGTACTACAAACAAATTTTTATCAGCAAAAATTAATTTATTCTAATTACTGGTTTTTAATTACTTTTGCTTTAGTAGCTGTCACGCTATTTATTACCTTTACGCAGTATGGAAAAATTCCTGAACGGATTCCAACGCAATATGATTTATTTGGTGGGGTTACCAATTGGACAGAAAAATCATATCGATCTGTCTTAATCATGCCAATAACACAAATCTATATGATTGCATTATTCATGTTTATTAATTGGATGATTGGTAGATCAAAACAACAGCTGAATGCTCAAAATCCAGATGGATCAATAGAACAAAACATTATTTTTCGTAGAAGGTGGTCGGTTTTCCTAATTGCTAGTGGAATCTTGCTTACAGTTCTTTTTAGTGTAATCCAGCTATCATTTATTTATTCGATTTTAACAACTTATATGACTGTAATTTCATTAATGTTTCCAGCAATCATGATTATTGGTGTGATTGTACTTGTCATTACAACTGGGCAGGGTGGAAGTCGTGTGAAAAATGTAAGAACGGCAGATGGTACAGTAATAAATCGTGATGACGATCACTATTGGAAGCTTGGTCAATTTTATTTTAATCGAAATGACCCCTCATTGTTCTTAGAAAAACGTTTTGGAGTTGGCTGGACAATAAATTTAGCAAAGCCGCTTGCTTGGTTAATTTTAATCGGAATTTTTGTAATAGCTGCTGGCTTACCAATATTACTAAGTAAATAGAGATTTCAGGAGCATCTGAAATGTTAGCCTTACTCTCCTAAATTCCCATTTTCATTATAATAATAATTGCTCTTGTCATTGGACTTTTCACTCAATGGGACACGCTTTCAAAGATGCAGCAAATTCGTAAACGGTTAGACAAAGCTCTTTTTTGTTTTATCAGAAAAATTCACTCTTATAACAAAACTGGGTTGCTTTGTGTATAACAGATTTATTATGGATAGTAACCAATGCAGTTTGGAGGCGAGGTTCTGATCTAGATTGGCAATATACATATGAAAGAGCTCGATATATCCAATTTATGTTAATTTCAAAGAAGGAGAGATATAATGAGGAAAATAATTTTAATGGTATTGGTAATGGTACTTTGCTCTGTATCAGCTGCTTCTGCAAATGAGGGAATGTTGACACCTTCAGGGATACCTTATGCTGAACTAAAGGATCGCGTGGATAAATATGCATCTAAATTCATTGGGACATCTACTGCTGGAGCGAATGTGTTAATTGTGAAAGACGGAGAAATTTTCATGAATACGTCTTATGGCTATGCAGATGTTGAAAATCAAATAAAAGTCACAACAGATACTGTTTTTGAATGGGGATCTGTTACGAAGCTTCTTGTGTGGACCAGTGTAATGCAGCTTGTAGAGCAGGGAAAGTTGGAATTAGATGAAGATATTCGCACGTATTTGCCGGACGGGTTTTTGACAAAACTGCAATATGATACCCCTATTACGATGTTGAATCTTATGCACCATAATGCTGGGTGGGAGGAGAAATCTACAGATTTATTCTATAAGTCAGCGGATGAAGTAAATCCCTTAGAAGAAACGCTTCACATTATTGAGCCTTATCAAGTGCATGAGCCAGGAGATGTGGTCGCCTATTCGAACTATGGTGTGGCACTCGCAGGGTTTATTGTAGAACAGCTCGCGGATCAGCCATTTTATGAATATGTTAATGAACATATTTTTTCTATTTTGGAGATGAAGGACACAACGATTCATCCTACACAGGAAGATAACCTAGATATAGCAACGAACAGAGAAGCAGTTTATGGATACAGTGTTAATAGCAACGATGAATTTAGTATTTCAAAAAATAAACGGGTATTTATTGGTTTGTATCCTGCTGGTAGCGCAATTGGTACGATTACGGATGCAGCGAAATTTATGGTGGCGCTCATGCCAGCAGATGGCGTGAAAAGTCCATTATTTCAAAACAATCGTACATTAGATGAAATGCTGACGACGAGTGATTTCTATGGTGATGGCTTTCCTCGAAATGCGCATGGTTTTTGGGAAGGGCTATATTCAGTAGATGTATTGGAACATGCAGGAAATACAGATAGTTTTTCGAGCAATTTCACTTTTTCAAAAGATGAGCATTTGGGTGTAATTGTCATGACCAATCAAAGGGGTGAAGTAGGGCTGAGTTATGGCTTACCAAAATTCGTGTACGGCGAGTATTCTGCAGTAGATGGCAATCAAGTACTGCCAAATACGCAGGAGCTTGAAGGAAGTTACATTATGGCAAGACATCCCTATAAAGGTTTTAACAAGTTGTACGGGGCGCTAAGTATTAGGGATATTGATGCGACAGATTCGAACATATTTAATGTTTTTGGGATGACATATGAACAAATCGCTCCGTATCTTTATAAATCTACAGATGATCATAATATATATCTTCATATTACGTTGAACGATGGTGAAGTGGAAAAGATCTCAATGCCGACAATTGATATACTAACGGTCTCTCAAAGTACGAAAATCTTTAATATATTCAGTATCGTGGCAGTAGCTTTCAGTGTCCTATACACTCTCATTGCTTTACTAATCGTGTTGATCCAAGCGATAAAGCATCGAAAAAAAGAAGTTCAATTTACAGTGATGAAGAAGTGGGAAACGCTATTACTCTTAGCGGGTATTGTACCTGTTATTAATTTCATAATTATAACTTTCAGAACTTTTAATTATACTTCTTATACTGCGCTGAATATTCATTTCTTGGTGAACTATGCGTATATCGCCATCGTAGCAATTAGTCTAGTGTCCCTGCTAGTGCAGTGGAAGAAAACGACAACAACGCGTGGTCAAAAAATCGTCTATGTACTTTCTTGTGTCTCTGCGCTACTACTGGTTGTCTTAATTTTTAGCTGGGAGCTTTATTATTAAATTGACTCTATTATATCCTTACTTTTGTAATTTTCGCTTCAAGTCAGTGAGTTCTAGGGGAGTAAGCAATAAATAGGATTAGAAGAAACTAAAACACATCATAAGATAAGGAGATGAAAGAATGGGAATCCTAGATATTAAAAATTTTTCAAAAGTGTATAAAGGTCAAAAAAAAGCTGTCGATAACATAAGCTTATCTGTAGAAAATGGCGATGTTTTTGGATTTATAGGTCATAATGGAGCAGGGAAAAGTACAACAATCAAATCAGTAGTAGGAATCCTAGATTTTGAGGAAGGCGACATCTACATTGATGGGCATTCTATTAAGAAAGAGCCTCTTAGAATGAGGGAGGATGTGACGGTCAATCAACGCCACAACCCAATAAGTGCGAGCGATACACTCCATATAAATTTGTTCAGGTAGAGGTTACTTATACATAAAAAAAACGCAGCGTGGTCACACGCTACAGCAAACTAATGAACATTATTAGAAAGAATAATCAAAAGGTATTGTTTAGAAAGGACAATAAAATACGGCTAATAAATGTGAGGTTTATTTTGTAATAAAGAGTATAGCAAGGATTAAGAATGGAATGTCCATATTACTTTACATGTGAGCTAATAATAATAAGTGTTATTCCCGTAAATAGGCAAATGATTCTCGCCACAGGAATTTTATCAGCTAGTCCAAATAATGCAATTGCTGTCGTTACGATTAAAACAGTTGGACCAACCAATGCAAGCATTGTATTAATATAGAATGCTTTTTCTAAATTATTCAACTTTAGCATCAACAATCCAGCACTTACTTCAATACTTCCAGACAATACACGTAAAATAACCATAGCAAGAACCGATTTTTCTATAATTGTCATCATCCTATCTTTATAAATAATTTTCGCTTATATTATAATTCCATCATTAGGATAATTATAGCGTTCTGTTTTAATGAATTACTAAACCAATATATGTATTATTCTTATCAAATATTCAATTAGGCTTTATAGTGTTAATTTTATAGGTGATTTTCTAGTTAAAAGTTCTTCAAAGAATTTATTAATGCAATCAGTTTTATAAATCCATTTTCTGTTTTTAAAAGGAAATAGTATAGATGCATATAATAAAATCCTAAAGATTTATGGGAAAGGTAGTACTTTTACAAGATGCAGGCTTTACATTTAGTTCAGAAAAAAGCAAAAAAATCGCTATCTTCACTGTATGTGAAGGGCGATTTTTTAAACTTAATCTTACTAATAAATTTCATGTTAAATAACCAAATAACTTACAGTTACTATTCGTGTTTTAAAATTGTTAATCCATTTTTCTTGCCAGAAGCAATTAATTGTTCCGCTTGTTTTTTTGAAACAGGTTGATTTGGCAATTCAGTTGCAGAAGTGACAGGTCTAGCGATATCACGAATGACATTTTCAAAATCAGTTGATGTAAGGGATAAAATCGCTTTTACAGTATTTGTTTTTAATTTGAACGTATGAGATTTCCCTCTTGGTACAAAGATTGTATCACCTGCAACTGCATGAATTTCTTGCTCCTCTAAAAAGAATGTAATTTCTCCTTCAACTATACGCCAGATTTCATCTTCATTTTCATGAATATGAAACGGAGCTTCTAATCCTTTTACTTCAATAAATTCAAATACTGAGAAATTCCCGCCAGTTTCTGTACTTAATAATAAAGGTTTTACGCGAGCTCCTAAAAAAAGATAATCTTCATTCGTCAATAATTCAGTCATATCATTTTCCCCTTTATTGATAACGATGTGTAGTAGTTTAATAAAAAGATTTGTCACGTTCATCATTTTATATATTAAATGATAGATATTCAAGTGGAACACCTTCGGAATTGACTTATTCTTAGTAAAAGACGGAAATAGTTTGATTTTAAGGGTATAGATATAATATTTATAATTAATACAAATAGGTGAGAATTCATGACATATTTACGTATGCATTACCAAACTGCTTATCGATACTGTAAAATAGTGAAGAAATCATCTTTATATTAGGAAATAAGATATTTCTAATAAAAGATAAAATCAATTTTTTGCAATTATAACAAACATCAATTAATATATTAAATGATAGGGGATTATTATGAAATACTCATTAAGAAGAATTCGATTAAGCTATATTGCCTGGTTTCGTTACACCCGTTTTTTTAACCAAAGTATGACCTGTAGCAATCGTCATTTAGCCAAGTGGGGATTACGGACAGGTCAGTTTGATATTATTAGTCATTTAAAAGAAGGTGAACGGGTTACGCAATCAGAATTAGCGAACCGTCTTGTAGTGACCAATTCAAATATTACCCAAATCTTAAGCAAACTAGAAGTAGCAGGCTTTATTCAACGTGAACAAGAGTGGAAGACAAAATATATTTCACTTACACCAAAAGGCGTTGCACTACGAAATGAAATTGTCCCTGCACAAGAGCAATTCCGAGCAGGGCAATTTGAGAATTTAACAGAAGATGAACTTGAACAGTTGATCCAGTTACTAAAAAAGGCGAATCAAGGAGTGCATGAAGAGTGAATATTTTACGAAATGAACAAGCATATTCAAACGGTGGAGGCGTATTTTCCCTACAAATTCATCGACCAGGTTTAATCGATGGAATCTTTGAAAAAGAGGATCATGCATTTGGTCCACTTAGCCGAATTGACCACGCAAAAATTGGGAAAGGTACAATGATTCGTATGCACGAACATATTAATGATGAAATTTTAAGTTATATGTGGCAAGGCGAAATGCTACATGAAGATTCATCAGGCTTGAAAGAAACTTGCTCACCAACAAAGCTAATGCTAATGGGTGCTGGGAGAAGCTTCTTCCATGAGGAATCGACACCAACAGGCCCTGTTGAAATGCTACAAGTATTTATACGTCCGTCTGAAAAAGATTTTGAGCCTCGCGTTCAATTTGCGGAAATGAAACTACCAGAAGTCAGTGACTGGCGTTTAATTGCAGGACCAACAGAAGCGAAAGCCCCACTTGAAATTCGTCAGCAAATCATTGTTTATGATGTACACGGAAAAATAGATGAAGCCTTTACATTACCGATTGTGGCAGGCTATACGCCTTGGCTATATGTAATGGATGGCGAAATTATGGCACATGGGGAAAGCCTATATAAAGGCGATGCAATTTCAGGTACTGCGGAAGAGTTAACAACAATACAAATAACAAAAGATTCAACCGTTGTTCTATTCCTAGTCGACCTAAAGGCCCCAATGACACTTGCTGGTAATTTTAGTGGTGTCAAACGATTTTAAAATATAAAAGGTAACAGGTCTGTCTCAATAAAGTGACAGACCTGTTACTTTTTAGAAAGAGTAGGATCTGGTATCGACAGTCACCACTTAGGTTTCCAAACCTGTACGAAACTCAACAGGCAAGAGACTACCTAAAAGTGCCATTGTCATTTGGAAGGTTTTTCCGAATAGTATTAATATAATGTTCCCGATTGGTTTGAAGTTTTTTAAAAAGGAAAAATGTCTGCACATAGTAAAGAGCAGACGTTTTTTTGTGGAGATATCTTGATATGAAGATGTACCATTTGAAATGTAATTTCCTAAATTTAATATGGGACTTAGAAATATATTAGTTATGTGGGCGTATTAACAATACATAAAAGAAACAGTTATTAAATAAATAAAAAATTTATTTCCGTACTATTGCAATTAAACAATAGGGAGCATAATATAAGTGTATAGTTATATATTGATTTAATCACCTGCAATTAATTGGTGATTTTATTTTCAATAATATATAAGTAAATGGTTATATAAGGAGCGCAGATAGGATGGAAAATACACTAATTGAAAAACAATTAAAAGCAACAGCTGACTTGAATCGCATTAAATTACTTGCATGTATGAAAAATGGGGAGGTATGTGTATGTGATTTTGTGGATGTCTTAGGCATTTCACAACCAGCAGTTAGTCAGCATCTTCGAAAATTAAAAGAGGCAGGCATTATTATCGAACGAAAGGTTGGTACATGGAAACATTATCGTTTAGTTGAGGAGCAGACACCACTTATGAAAGGTATTTTAGACCAAATTGAGCCATTAAATGGATGCAATTGTGGCTCTGACTGTACACACATAGGGGAGGAAAATTAATGGATAATGATTCTTTAACAAAACAGCTTTCGTTTTTAGATCGCTATCTCACTCTTTGGATTTTTGTTGCAATGGGGATAGGCGTTTTATTAAGTATTTCAATGCCTAATATTGGTGAAGCATTAGAGTCTATGTCAGTTGGCACGACATCTATACCTATTGCCATAGGGCTGATTGTTATGATGTATCCACCTTTGGCAAAAGTAAAGTATGAGGAAATGTGGCGTGTGTTCAAGGATTGGAAAGTTCTTTTATTGTCACTTTTCCAAAACTGGTTACTTGGTCCGTTTCTAATGTTCTTCTTAGCCATTATATTCTTGAGAGACTATCCAGAGTATATGGCTGGGCTCATTATGATTGGGTTAGCTCGATGTATTGCAATGGTAATCGTATGGAATGATTTAGCTCGTGGAGATCGCGAATATGTAGCTGGTCTAGTTGCATTTAATTCTATTTTTCAGATTGTAACATATTCAATTTTTGCTTATTTTTTCTTAAATGTATTACCTGGTTGGTTTGGATTAGAAAACTTTAATGTATCCATTTCTATGTGGGAAATTACAAAAAGCGTTCTTATTTACTTAGGGATACCATTTGCTGCAGGATTCCTAACACGATTAATAGCTATAAAAACAAAAGGGAAACAGTGGTATGAGGAAAAGTTCTTACCAAAAATTTCACCGCTTACTTTAATAGCACTTCTATTCACAATTGTGATGATGTTTGCATTAAAGGGTGAAAAGTTAGTCGAACTACCACTCGATGTTGTACGAATCGCTATCCCATTATTCATTTATTTTGTTGTGATGTTTGCAGTTTCATTCTTTTCTTCACGTAAAGTAGGTGCATCTTATCCTGTCACAGCAGCCCTTTCTTTTACAGCTGCTAGTAACAATTTTGAGTTAGCAATTGCTGTAGCTGTAGGTGTTTTTGGACTTCATAGTGGGGTGGCTTTTGCTGCTGTTATTGGTCCACTTGTCGAAGTGCCAGTACTTATTGGACTTGTTTGGGTTGCCTTATGTTGGCAAAAGAAATATTTTAAAACCATTAAATTATAGGAGTTCTTCAATTAACAGAAGTCACAATTCATGCAGAAGAAGAGAATGGCGAATTAGGTTTAGTCTTATTAGGATATTCACCAAAATCCTGCTGATGAAGTTGATATTCCACATAAGTAAAGGTGAAAAATACATTGTCACAGCAATTACATAAGCTGATAAATAGGAGGATGAAAACATGACAGTAAATCATGCCAGTGTGTTAACAAAAGAATACTTCATTTCCTATTTGACCCTTATTATTACTAGTAGAGATTATACAGTAGCTCAAGCCAATTCATTTGCTTTTGATTTCTTCTTTAAAGGAGATAAAGATCGCTATGGTTCTTCAACATGGTGCCAATTCGAGAAAGCAAAAATAGAAATTGAGAAAAAAATGTGTGAGATTGAAGCATATTAATTCCATGTTTTAAGTATAACTGCGTCTAGCTTAATGCTAGACGTAAAAAATAAACTGTATATAAGGAAATGCTTATATTGAAATTTTATAGAAAAGAAGGGTTTATTTATGAAAACATTTAATATAATTCAGCAAAATAATTCTTGCTGTACTACTAATAACATTAAAGCACAAGAGGCTTTTAATGATTTAAATACGAATTTACCTACTGTAATAATTGGTGCTGGTCCAATTGGGTTAGCTGCAGCTGCTCATTTAGTGGAACAAAATCAATCCTTTATATTACTAGAGGCTGGGCGTGAAATAGCTCATAACATTCGCACTTGGGGTCATGTTACACTTTTTTCTCCATGGCGATATAACATCAATAAAGCTGCTAAAACCTTACTTGAGGATACGGATTGGCAAGAACCTAACTTAGAAACATTACCGACTGGACATGAATTAATTGATCTCTATTTAAAACCTTTAGCAGCGTTAGCACAAATAAAACCTTTCATTCAATTAAACTCGAAAGTAGTGGGCGTTTCACGTCAATTAAATGATAAGATGAAATCAAAAAATCGTGTAAATCAGTCCTTTATTATATATATTGAAACGGAAGACGACATAAATGTCATTGAAGCTAAAGCTGTTATTGATGCAACAGGTACTTGGGGAAACCCAAACCCAGCAAATTCGACAGGTGTTTGGCTTCAAAATGAAAAAATATTAGCAGGTCGCATAGAGTATGGTATTCCAAATATTCATACGAATACTAAAAGATATGCTAACAAGAAGATCGCGGTTATTGGAGGCGGTCATTCCGCTATCAATACTTTATTATCTCTGGTTGAATTACAAAAAGAAAATCCTTCAACGAAACTTGTTTGGATTATGCGTAAAAAATCTGTTGAGGAAGTATATGGTGGGGAAGAAAAAGATGCCTTGAAAGCACGCGGAGCGCTAGGTGTACGTATTCATGAATTAGTAGATGCAGGTAAGATTGAAGTAGTGACACCATTTTATATTTCAATGGTGAAAAAAGATGAAAAAATAAATATTGTTGGTACTACAAATGGAGAACAAACAGTATTAACAGGATTCGATGAACTCATTGTAAATGCAGGGAATCGACCGGATTTTTCAATAAACAGCGAACTACGTCTTTCCATCGATAATGTAACAGAGAGTGTGCAAGCATTAGCACCACTCATTGATCCTAATATGCATAGCTGTGGGACAGTACGAGCGCATGGAGAAGAAATATTAAGACAGCCGGAAAATGGTTTCTATATTGTCGGAGCCAAAAGTTATGGACGCGCACCAACATTTTTAATGGCTACAGGTTTTGAACAAGTCCGATCAATAACTGCCTATTTAGCAGGCGATGAGGAAGCTTCGCAACGTGTGGAATTAGAGCTACCAGAAACAGGCGTATGCAGTAGTAATCTTTCCAATCAATCCAATACATGTTGTTAATTATTCGACTGTTAGCAATTGCTAGCAGTCCTCTTCTAAATAATAAGGAGGAAATTGAATGGTAACATTGCTTATTCGAAAAATGGAACACAAAGATTTAAAAGAGGTATTAAACATCTATAAAGAATGAATCGATACTGGGATGGCCACGTTTGAAACATATGTACCGGGTGAACAAGTATGGGATGAAAGACATCATGCAACTTTACGCTTTGTAGCAGAGGAACATAACAGAGTGATTGGATGGATTGCCATCTCACCTGTCTCTACACATACTGTATATTCTGGAGTTGGGGAAGTAAGTGTTTATATATCAAATAAGAGTAAAGGGAAAAGTATCGCCTCCAAGCTGCAGCACCACAAAATACAGATAAAAATTTTGTGAGTTTTTTGTTCGTTAAATTCTTCAAATCATCTTATTCACTTTGATTTTAAACGTTAAATAGTAGTTTGAAACACACCAGAGAAATAGCATTCAATTTTTCCATTCACATTTCATCAGTAATTGATCTCCATTTAATTTTGCAGATAAATTTCCATCCATCTTTATCATGAGGCTTTTTGCAATATACAATCCTAAACCTGTACTTCTCTTTGTTCTTGTTTGATCAACTTTATAAAAACGGTCAAAAAGAAGGGGGAGGTCTTGTTCTTTTAATTCTTTGGCAGGATTCATTATGTTAAGTTGAACAGATGACGAATTTTTAACAAGTTGAATAGTAATATTGCCACTCGAATGTTTAATCGCATTGGAAACTAAATTTTCTATTACACGTTTAACAGCTGATGAATCGCCTGTAATATAAATTTCATCATCTGGAATAAGGATTGATGGTTCGATCTGTGCTTTATTGAAATCATCATAAAAACCAATTAACACTTCAACTAGCAGTTTATTTAATTTGAGGTTCTCCACCTTTAATGGATAATCAGCTGATTCAATAGTCGATAATTCAAAAAACTCATCTAATAAAACCTTCAATCTCAGTGCTCCATTTTTAATGTTCTTTTGGTATTTTATCCTTTTCTCAAGACCTATATCATCGGATTCTAAAAATTGTATATAACCTAAAATAGACGTCATTGGCGTACGAATATCATGCGAAATATTTGCAATTGCCTGCTTCATTTCATTTTCAGTTCTTAATTTCTCAAAAATTGCTTCATTTGTTAAATCAATTTGGTCATTAATATTTTTTGCTAAATTCTCAAGATCTTTGTCATAAAATGTTAGATCTATTTTCTTTGAGATTACTTTATTGTTTAACTGATTTAATTGTCGAGTAACTCGTTTTAGTTCCAGTTTCAATAAGTAAAAGCGAATGAGGATAAAAAATACAGCTATAACAGATATAATTACTATATAGATCATCATTTCACTCGCCTTTCTTTTTATTATTTATTTAATTTCTTTCTTTTGGAATGCTAATACTCCTAGTAATCCAAATATCACATAAGTTACAATCGGGACTATCGCTAATTTAAATACTTCAATGCTTTCCAAAGCATTTATATTAATGAAGTCGTATGATAACTTAAATACCGAATAATTATAAATATATTCAAATAAAGTGATCTTACTAGCTAACATGAACATTACACCATCAAATAGAAGGAATATTAAGATTAGCAAGCCAATCGTTTTTCCACTATCTGTAAACATCGTTGCAAATAACATCATTATTGATGCAAATGCTGCAGCATATAACATAGTAAAAATAATTATTTGAGCAAAGTATTTTAAATCGGGCATATCGTTAAATTGAGAAAGAATAGCCCCAGTTCCTGTCATACCAATTGGTAATATTACTGAAAAAATGATTGCCCCAAATGAAAATACCATTAATTTGGAGATATAAATTCTAATTCTGCTATTGCCCGAAGATGCAATACTTTTCATAGTACCCAAAGAATATTCACTAGCGATAAAATAACCAGCTAAAAGACATGGGATTAATTTTAACACGTAATTGTTCTTACCAATGATAGTTAGAAATAATTCATTAACGCTAATTTGCTCTGTTCCATAAATACTCGCTATTAGAGGAAAAAGGGCAGCAATTAACATCAATGCCAATGTCAGTTTTTTAAACGATGTATCCTTTTTTAACTTAAATAGTTCTGATTTTAATAGATTACCCATGCTGAATTCCTCCAATAAGCTTTGTAAAGTAACTTTCTAAATCTTGACCCATTGACTTAAACTGTTCAATGATTAACCCTGCGTTAACTAATGCTGTAGAAACTTTGGTTGGTTGATCAAGATACTTATATAGTCTAATCACACCATCTGGCATGACCTCGAAATCATTAGTAGAAAGCACAGTTTCAATTATTGTTGCAGCTTTTTCGGTATTATCTACTTTAATATGGAAATATTGCTGACATTTATCTTCTAGCTGATGAAGTGTCATTTGCTCAATCAATTCTCCCTTATGAATGAAGCCATAATGAGTAGCTAACAAATGAAGTTCACTTAAAATATGACTTGATATCAGTATAGTAACGCCTTTTTCACTATTGAGCTTTTTTAATAACTCTCTTATTTCTACAACTCCCATAGGGTCTAATCCATTAATGGGCTCATCTAGAATTAAAAACTCTGGATCTCCTAAAAGAGCAATCGCAAGAATAAGTCTTTGTTTCATACCTAAAGAAAAATTCTTCGCCTTCTTTTTCCCCGTATCATGAAGACCAACAAGTGCTAGTGTTTTTTGAACACATTCTTTACCTGGGACGCCTTTTAAAAGTCTATGTGCTTCTAAATTCTCAGCAGCTGTCATATGTGGATATATTGCAGGTTGCTCAATCGTAGCACCGATACGCTTTCTAGCTTGAATTAACCTCCTTTCGTCCGTTTCTCCAAATAACTCTACAGTACCTGATGTGGGCATTGCTAATCCAGTCACTAAACGAGTTAGCGTGGATTTACCAGCACCATTCTGCCCAATAAAGCCGTAAATAGAACCTTTTTCAATCGATAGATTCACTTTATTTAAAGCAACTTGATGTTTATATTGCTTTGATAATTGATTTGTCTTAAGTACACAATCTTTCATATACTTACCTCCCTTACTTGATATACTTAGTATAGTAAGAAGAACATAAGAGAAGCTTAAGTTAAATCTAAAGAAAACCTTAAGATTTAAGACGGTAGCCCATTCCCCAGATTGTTTCAATATATTCAACACCGGGGCTAGCCTTAGAGAGCTTACTTCTTAAATTGCTCATATGAACATTAATGGTATTATCATCACCATAAAATGGTTCATTCCAAACATTTTCAAACAAGTTCTCTTTCGTGAAAATTTTGTTAGGTGATGACATAAGAAGGACTAAAATATTGTATTCACGAGCTGTAAAAGCGAGTGATTTCCCCTCAACAACTACTTTTTTAGCTTCTGTATCAATCACTATGTTTTTGTACCTTAATTCTTTTTTCATCGGAAGTTCCTGCAAACGTCGATATCTTCTCAAATGAGAGTCAATTCTCGCTGATACTTCATCTATATCAAATGGTTTCGTAATATAGTCATCTGCCCCCGATCTTAAAGCATCAATTTTAGCTTGCTGCTCCAGTTTTGCTGAGATAATAAGGACTGGAGTGTTACTTTGTTCAGCTATTTTTGACAGTATTTCTTCTCCATTCATACCAGGAAGCATTAGATCGAGTAATACCATATCCCAATCTTGCTTCTCCAAGTAAATCATGGCTTCTGTTCCTGAGAAAGCTGGCTGTGAAGCATATCCACTTTTTTCAACGATCCTACATAATAATTGATTTATATCATTGTCGTCTTCAACAACTAATATGTTGATTAATTGTGCCACCACCATCAACTCCTTTAACTATGAGGCTTGATTATATTACTTAATAAATCATTCATAATCAAACATATTATTTTAACCCAATTTGTCTGTAAATTACTCTTAAAATCATTGAAGGCACAATGCATGATGAATAATTTTTTTTATTGAAGAGAAGATACGTTCGTACTATCAACAAGCCCATTCAATAAAAGCTTCTTTCGGGGTAGTACCAGGGGCTTTACTTGAAGACCATTGAGCTGCTTTGACAGCTCTCTTTTCTTATTGTAGGAAGAAATTACATATATAAAATAAGGCAATACATTGTTAAGATTTGATAGGTAAAGTATTCTATGGAATGAAATAGGAACGGTGGCGTTTCTCCAACAAGTGAGGAAGTTTTTTTACTAACAGAGCAAGTTAGCTCAAAAAAAGCCTAAAATAAAGAAAGTAATAAATAGTTTGAGGAAATTCATCATTTAGCATGAAATCCAAATTATCGACCATGAGCGATTTCGGGTGGAAGAGTAGCCACTTATAGACACTCAACTAAGGATTTAGTTATTTTTCATAATAGTAAAGAAATCGGATCTTTCTATAAACCCAAAAATGGTTTTAAATATTTTCAAAATTTAAAGTGAGTTGGTGAAAAAAATGTTTACATGTAAAGTTTGTGGTTTTGATAAATTAGAATGGCCGCAGTATTTAGAAGATGATGCACCAAACTTTGTAATTTGCGATTGTTGTGGTTTCCAATCTGGATATGATGATTTAGATCAAGGTTTAACTTTTGAAGAATATCTAGATAAATGGATTAAAAGAGGGGCTACATGGGTAGATAAGAGTAAAAAACCAAAAAATTGGTCTCTTGAAAAGCAATTGAAAAATATTAAGAAATTAAATATTTAGAGTCAGTAAAAATTAGCAAGCGTTTAGTTAGTATTGGCTAAAGTCCTGAGAGATAATTTCTCTCAAAAGTTTTCCTCTACAAAATAAATGAATAATCCTTATTAAGCTAACGGAGTTCGATTGTTCAATTAGAGCAATTTCTTCTTATGCTAACAGAGTAGGTTAGCATAAGAATATAGCAATAGTTGTGAAAAAATTGGAAATGAGGTGGATTCAATGGGGAATGTTAAATGGATAAATGGAAGCTATAAAGAGGATAACCGTATTTTTGATTCGGAGTTTGAAGTTAAAGAATGGACAGAAGCATTATATCCAGATTTTGTTGCCTATTTAAGTGATAAAAATAATGTAGGATATGCAACACCTGATGAAAAAGTAATTAAATATTTAGCATCCCTTTTTCCTCAATGGGCTGTTTATAACAACTTGCAAATCGGTGTCTGTACAGGAAAAACAGAAATAAATGGACAAATCATCTATAAAATTTGGACAGTAAAATTATAATTATTTTCGCTAACGGGGCAGGCTACTTGAATATGGAAAAACAAATAAACTGTTTAAAAGCTATTCTTAATCGTGTTCTAAAGGAGGTCTATCAATGAGTTCAATTAATGAAAAACTGGTCCTGTTACATAATGATATGATAAGCATGGGTGGGATAATAGACTTAGACTGGTGTGGCAAATTATTTTATCCCTATTATAAACATTTTAATGACGATAATTTCAGATATAGAGCAGGTTCACTTACTGCTTTTTGGGGACTTCTCTTAGAGTGGGAAGACGCAAGTGGATTTCCATTCTATACAGGTGTTGAAGAATGCGACTGTCATCATTTTGATAAGTACCTTAAAGAGTTTTTAAAATATTCTTCCGACATAAAGAAGCAATACCCGAACATTTATCTTATTATCATTGAATCGCTAAACAAACTGAATAAAAGAGAGGTTTGGGAAAATGAATTTCCTCACATTACAAGTGACCTATTTAGTACCATTAGAAAAGAATTGCTGGAGACTGATGTTCAAAGATTAAACGGTGAGGTTTATGATCTTGCATTAAAAGAAGCAGGAATGTCTTTTAAACTCCCATGAAAATAAAACTCTTCAATTTCGGAATAAAGACAACACGAAAGCAGACGCAGCCCATTTGTTTTTTAGAATTTGCAGCGTCAAGATAGGAAAGAATTATCTGTTGGATTAGGAGGCATCCGGTTCAACGATTGTGTAGCTTTTGTTACAATACTACATGCTTCGCTTTTGTTTGGTAAGGGTTTAAGAACTGCTAATTTTTCAAAAGACAATCAGTTAGAAATAATATATGTTGAGAATGGTAGTAAACAAAAAATAACAGCAAATTATTATATTGAAAAAGATTCTGTATTATATATTTCTAATACCTAGCTAAAAAACACGAAAATTAATGAAAGTATTAAATTATATTGTAAGTAGCAATATAAACAAGTATTTTTAAAATTTTAGTAAACAATATACAATAAGATTTGGTCAGGGTAATTTAGTATCTATTGTGAAGAAAAGTGGTCCAGGAGATAGAAGAATTTTTTCATTTGAATATGCAATAGTTACTTTCAAAAATGGGAAAAAAACTGTTAAAGAAAAAGCTTGGCATTATCATTTAGGGAATCCTAATGTTCACTATGTTTTCAGATGGAATGGTCAGTATATAAAAGGATATACATTTACTGGTGAAAAGAAATATATGTGGGTATGGTAAAAGGAAAATATAAAGGAGTTAATTATGGGGTTTTACTTTGAGTATGTAAATATTGATTGTGAGAATGTCCAAGATTATTTAAAAAAGATGCCTTTTGCTATCAAAGAATTACCTCAATTTCTTATTGATATTTCTGGGCTTTATTTACCTGAATGTAATGAGAATTGGTTTCCTTCTTGGATAAAAAAGATAAATGGATTTCCACTGTACTTTTTCATTGAAGTTGAAGATTACATGAAAAAAGAATTCAATTCATTTTGTGTTCAATATGCATTTTATCCTAAAAACTATGATTTAGAAGGAAAGTATAAAATTATAGAAGTTGTAAATGAAGGCAAATTGAAACAGTTGTTTTCTTTAGTCATACCAATATCATGTGCAGGGGATCTAGTATTGTGGGTCACGCAAAAAAATATATTCTTTGAGAAGAATAACTCAAATAGTAAACAAATTCGCATGCTAGATGGTCAAAATATTTTTTGCATAGGACACGATTGCGAAAATTTGCTTATCTTGTCAAATGCCTCTAACTTCAAAAATGCTAAAGAAATGTCCAATACTTTTCCAGAAGGTACAAAGTATGAAGATAATAACGGTTAAATAGGTTTTAAAAAATAGTTAAAGAAAATGATGAACATCAAATTCTCGATGTTCATCATTTTTTACTTTTAACAACACACATTATAAAAAAGTCGGAATGACTAACTGTGTAAACTTTGTGTCCCGTTTTTTTCGAAATTACGAATAAATTGCGAATGTGCGTACTTGGTGTTCTTTTACAATTATGGGGTGTTGGCGTATAAGCCCTCCCTCAAGCCAAATGATTTTAGTTTACATAATATAAATACCTTGGTCACAACTTTCTAATTATCGGATGGTTCCAATAATTTATCCTTCACAAGGGGATTATTCGTTTAAATAATGCTAATTATCATTTAATGTAGATTTGTCCAATATTCATAAAAAATATTCATAAGAGCGAACAAACTAAGCTAGTTGATACTATATCTTAACAAAGGATAAAAAGGTGATACGGAGTATTTTTCCTTATCAACTTTTTTATTATTATGAAATTATTTTGTGGATAGTTTAGTCAAATTAGTTAGTAGCAACATCGAATACGGAAATTGAATTAGCTGAAAAATGCTGACAGCAAACTTCGTATTTGTCTGGGGTTGAAATAGGGGATAGGAAGATTACCATTCAGACGTTAGAAAAGATTACTGAGGGCTTGGAAAAAGACACCAAGTCGTATCTTTAAATTTGACACTCTAAGCTTCGATAATAAGTATTTTGAAAAAAAGAGTTGAGTATGATCTTGCAAAATCTAATAGAAGATAAAAGGAAAAAATTACTAATGAGATATTTAATACATACAAATATTGAAGGGATAAGGAAAAGCTGTAGTCTAAAGTTGTAGAACAGGAGGTGCTCATCCTATATTATGTAAAATCAAGAAACACGGAATACTTTTATTGTGCGCTGTGAGAGCAATCGAGATGGGCAAGGGTACGTGTTACTGAATCTCGATTGCTCTCACAGCATTATTATCAATGTGAAAATTTAGTAATTAAAGTATGGCTTTCGGAGTGAATTCGTTATTTGCTGGCTTATTAGCTCCATTCGCACCGAACGATTCTATAATCCTATTAATCGTTGCGCTTTCTTTCCTTGGGTTGGGCTAGAAATTTGGAATAAGTGGTACTGCTCCTTATCCAAATTTCTATATAGGGATTGTGGCATAAATCAGGATATTTAGTTGAACATCGGGAAAGATACTCCTAAAAATGATTATGTGTCGGGACCCCATCTTTTTGTTTGTTCGTATTTTTTCGTTAAAAAGCGAATGGGAACCCTAGATACATTATTTTAATTTTGCTAAACGACTTGTTAACGGTTCACGCCAATCCTCTGCTAGTTCTGGAACAGCTACAATTTTCTCCATTGCCTCAATATCCTTCCGTCTATGAAAATATACTTCGTTAGAAAATAGAATAGAAACTGAGTCAGGATGACGTTCTAGCAGTTTTATTTGTGAATCTTTACGAACGATACCTTCTTCAAGAACGCGACATAAATAACCAGTATAACCGGTCGCTACAATGCGAGGTAAAATCCCAGGAATGCCAAGTCTTTTTGAAATGGTACTGCATGGGATTCGGCTTTGTGTAACTTGAATAATGGCCTCTCCTAATTGATATGTATCCCCGATGAATACATCACATTCTAACATATTTGTTACAGTAATGTTTTCACCAAATGTAGATGGAGGGAGCTTCGTTTGAAATTCTTGTTCCCACTGTGCGTAATGTTCATAAGGATAGACGCAAACTGCTCGATCAGGCCCACCATGGAACCTTAGGTCAGCTACACCGTCTCCCAGAAATCCATCTTTTGATAGGAAAACCTCTTCAGCAAGTTCTTTACAGATACCTGTTGTCATTTCTTTATTTACTGCATATTTCATTGGTTTCGGTTTACCAATGCTAAAATGAACAAGTTCAATTCCCATATATGTTCTCCTTTAATACTGTTTTCAATATTGTTGTAGTTTTGAAATACTCTTGTTTTTATAAAAAATTTTGTTCACTTCTGTGTCCTTATGCCATTAAAGCATCCCTTTGTTGAAGTTCATAAAAATCTTTTTTCATATCCCAAATCGCCTCCTGATACCCTCATTTTATACAAATATAGAAGGCTAATAAATATGTTTAATAAGGATATTTGATTGTTTGTATTTATTATATAAAGAATTTAGGGTATTCTATTTTATAAAAAAAGGTCGTATAATTTATGGACCAAATTGATAAAAATATCGTGGGATTATTACAGTCAAATGCAAAAATTTCAATGAAGGATTTAGGGAAAGCCGTTCACTTATCTTCTCCGTCAGTAACTGAGCAAGTATGGAAGTTAGAGGAGCAACAAATTATTGAAGGTTACCATGCACATGTTTCTCTAAAAAGCTAAACCGTCCAATTTCTGCACTAATATTGTTTACATCAAAGGATTATTACTTTAAAATACAATAACTTAATAACTAAATTATCTGATTAACAAAAGTAATAAAAATTTCATTAAAAAGGATTGAAGTAGTATGGAATTACGGCATTTAGAGTATTTTTTAATGGTTAGTAAGGAACTACATTTTACAAAAGCAGCTGAAAAATTAGGAATCTCACAGCCCACTTTAAGCCATCAGATTAAGATGCTTGAAACAGAAATAGGTTATTCACTATTTAACCGGGTTGGCAAGAAAATTGAACTTACTAAGGTAGGAGAAATTGTCCAACAAGAAGCATTGAATATTCAAGGTTCTATTCAAAGTATATCTTCTCAAATTGCAGCATTTTCGAAAGTAGAAATCGGGGAATTGAGGATTGCTGTGTTGCCCGGGGAAATAACGGATTTGGTATCTACTTTGTGTATTCAATTTAACCAGCTATATCCGAACATTAAAGTGTTCATTGAAACTACAGACCAAGTAGAACAGGCCATTCTAGAGAATCGAGCTGATTTTGGTATTGGTTTTCAACTTAATCAATATGAACTGTTGCAAGTAACGAAGTTGTATGAGGAAGAATTTTATTTGATTAGTAATCAAAGTAGTGAAGAGCAAAAAGTTTCATTTTCTTCTGTTTTAGATGGCCCTCTTATTTTATTTCCAAGTATGCATCAATGTAGAAAAGTACTTAATAAGACCAGCAATGAAATTGGTAAGCCATTAGAGCCTATTGTTGAAACGTCTAGTATTAAGTCTATCTTAGATTTAGTTCGAAGTGGTGCTGGTCGTAGTGTTATCTCGCGCACATTATACGAATTTTATGATACAGAGGATTTATTTTTCCAACAAATTGAAAAACCATCTTTGACAAGGGCAGTGTATCTCATGTTTAAAAAGAACTGTTTTATTAATTATGCAGCACGTGAATATATTAAGTTACTAGTACGTGAAATCGAAAAGCTTCATTTTCACACAGAGAAAGATGACATTAATTCTTTGTATGGTTTTGTATTATAGTTTTTATCTATCATTATTATAGAAATGATGTAATAGACGAACAGTGGAGTCCTCTTTACAATGTAGACAAGACAGCTCATGGAGATGAGAAGTAGACATTGTAAGGGGGTTTTTAATTGACAACAATGTCTATGAATATCATGTCAAAAATTTGTAAAGTAAAAACAAGGTATAAAACTAATATGAGGTGATTGTTAATGGGAAAAGATTTAAGTCAATTCATCAGAAATAAAGCATTTGTAGATAAAGTTGTTTCGGCAGAGGAAGCAGCTTCTTGGATTGAAGACGGAATGAATCTTGGAATGAGTGGATTTACACTTTTCGGTGAGCCAAAAGAATTTCCACTTGCACTTTCTAAGCGTGGTGAGAAAGAAGACTTCAAAATCAATCTATATACCGGGGCTTCATTAGGGCCAACTGCTGACCAATCAATGGCTGAAGCTGACATCATTAATTTACGTGTTCCTTACCAAGCTAACCCTGTAATGCGTGGGAAAATCAATGCAGGTGAGATATACTATATTGACCAACATGTATCACATACAGCAGAAGAAGTAAGAAAAGGGTCATTAGGAAACCTTGATTATGCAATTATCGAAGCAGCTGCGATCACTGAAGAAGGTTATATTATTCCAACTGGTTCTGTGGGGAATTCACCCATCTTTGTGGAACAAGCTGATAACGTTATCATTGAACTTAACACTACTGCTCCTAAAGCGTACGAAGGCCTTCATGATATCTTTGTACCAAAGAATCAAGGTGAGCGTAGAGAGATTCCACTGTACAAAGTTTCAGATCGAATTGGAGAAATTGGAATCAAAGTTAATCCAGATAAAGTAAAAGGAATTATATTATCAGAACAGCCTGATATTCCTTCACCGTTATTTGAGCCAAATGAAGAAACACAGCAAATTGCAAATAACTTATTAGAATTCTTAGCTGGTGAAGTAGAAGCTGGAAAATTGACAGAATCATTAGCTCCATTACAGTCTGGGGTAGGGTCTGTTGCTAATGCAGTTTTAAATGGTATGAAACATTCTCAGTTTAAAGATATCGAAGTTTTTTCAGAAGTATTACAAGATGGTATCTTTGACTTGATCGATGCTGGTGTAGTTAAATTTGCAGCTGGTACTTCGTTCTCACTTTCGAAGAAGCGTGTTGATTCACTAGCTGAAGATTTAGAAAAATACAAAGGGAAAGTTTTGTTCAGACCTCAGGAAATTTCTAATCATCCAGAAATTATTCGTCGTTTAGGCGTTATTTCATTTAACACTGCGATTGAAGTAGATATTTACGGAAACGTAAATTCAACTCACGTTAGCGGAACAAAAGTGATGAATGGAATTGGTGGATCTGGTGACTTTGCTCGTAATGCTAGAATTACAATCTTTGTAACGTCTTCCCTAGCAAAAAATGGAGCTATCTCAACAATCGTTCCTTTCGTATCACATATCGACCATACAGAGCATGATGTAGATGTAATTGTGACAGAGCAGGGATATGCTGATCTTCGTGGACTTCCACCGGTGAAGAGAGCAGAAAAGCTTATCGAAATCGCACATCCTAAGTATAGACCACAATTACGTGCTTACTTTGAAGAAGCAAAAGAAAAAGTGGGTGGGCATACACCACATATTCTTGAGAAAGCTTTTTCTTTCCATACAAGCTTAAAAGAAAAAGGTACGATGTTAATTGAGAAAGAAAAGATAAAAAAATAATTTATGAGACTAAAAAGGGGTGCATATGTAATATGTAGCCCTTTTTATATTTTTTTCTGAAATCCAAATTTAAATAATTTTTAAGTGCTTCATTATAGATTTTATCTATCATTATCATAGAAATGATACAATAGACGAATGATAAAATTCTCTTTACACTGAAGATAAGTTCATAAAGAACTATCAAATTGTAAAGGGGTTTTTTTTATGATGTTTCAAGAAATAGCAGGCATTAAAATTCCAGATTCTCAATTGGCGAAAGATGCAGTAGATATTTTACGTGAGCATGGAAATGACTTGTTGTGGAATCATTCGAATCGTGTGTTTTTATTTGGTGCAGTCAACGGAAAAAATGCTAAACAGAATTATGATTTAGAGTTGCTGTATGTTAGTGCATTATTCCATGATTTAGGCTTAACAGAAAAATTTAGTAGCCCAGATTTACGATTTGAAGTGGACGGTGCAAATGCAGCAAGAAGCTTCCTACAGCAGTATCAAATTCCAGATGAATCGATTCGTCTAGTATGGGATTCGATCGCATTACACACTACACCTGGCATTGCAGAACATAAAGAGACTGAAGTAGGATTACTCTTTTCAGGTGTTGGCTTAGATGTGATGGGGGATGGATTTGAACAATTTCCTGCGCACCTACGTGAAGAAATTATAAAAGCCTTCCCTCGTAACAATTTCAAACAGGAAATTATTCCTGCGTTTTATGGAGGCTTTAAGCATAAGCCAGAAACTACTTTTGGTAATATGAAAGAAGATATTGTTCAACATTTTAGACCGGAATATAAAAATAAGAATTTCTGTCATTGTATCTTACATTCACCATGGTCAGAATAAGAAACCGCAATAGCAGCGTAACGAGGTAGAAAGTTTGAACATTTGTATAGGGTTATTCTTTGAATTTTTAAACGTTGTAAACCCGTATTTTTCTGACCACTAAAGGAGTAAAAGAAATTTAGGTAGATGACGACTGTTCAACAATCGGGCGCTTTCATGGAAACATGGAAAGCGTCTTTTTAGATTATTCAATGATTGAGATTTATCAATATCTTAGATTATTGAATATTCTCAGTAGACAAATATAGTTTTTAATTTCCCAAAATGAAAACAAAAAAAGGAGAGTTATTATGTCAACCCAAAAAGAACCAATTCAATTTCCAAATAGCAAACAAACACAGTTTGCAAAGGGCGTAACGCTAATCGACATTGTTAAAGAAATCACAAGACTAGCGAAAAAAGCCGCTGCGGAAAGTGTAAATTGAAGTGAATTATATTGTTAGAGCTAATTGTCCGTAAATAATCCTAACAAAATATAATAAACGAATTATATTGCACCATTTGTTCTGAAACATTCGTGTTTAAGAGATAGAAGTGCTATTTGTCCATCGGCTGAACACATCAAGAATTAAATAAAACACGAATATTATATTTAAAGTTGTCTATATGAAACTGAACGGAAATGTGGTAATCGATTTGACGAATGTTAATCCGAAGTAAGGAGAGGTGGAGTCAGATTTATGCGGATACAGCGATAAGGACAAACATACCCAAACCACGCTTTTTGGTGCATTTTTACTTCAACTTACGTGGCAGAATAATGAAAAATCAGTTAATATTAAAAATAAACATTTTTGAAAAGAAAAGGGGAGAAATTTATGTTTTCTAATGAAGAAAGAGAGTCTATTTATAAAGTTATTTATAATAGGAGAGATATTCGAAGTTTTTTATCAACTCCTATCCCTGAAAACATTATACATAGAATATTAAATGCAGCTCATCATGCACCTTCAGTAGGATTTATGCAACCTTGGAACTTTATTTTGATTTCCACTGACAAAATTAAAGAAAAATTGGCTTGGGCAGCAGAAAAAGAAAGCCGAGCATTAGCTATTCATTATGATGGGGAGAAAAAAATGAAATTCCTTGATTTAAAAATTGAGGGTTTAAAAGAAGCTCCTATGACTATTTGTGTTACATGTGACCCTACAAGAGGAGGTTCCCATGTATTAGGACGAAATTCAATTCCTGAAACAGATATTTTATCAACAGCCTGTGCTATTCAAAATATGTGGTTAGCAGCTTGTGCTGAAGGGCTTGCGATGGGGTGGGTAAGTTTTTATAAAAAGAATGATATTAGAGACATTTTAGAAATACCACCACACATCGATCCCATTGCTCTTATATCAATCGGTTATACTGAAAATTACCCAGAAAAGCCCATTTTAGAGTTAGCTAATTGGGAAAAAAGACGTTCTTTAGAACATCTTATTTTCGAAAATAAATGGGGACAAAACTAAAGACTTAATAATCTATCAGGGTGCGTTAATTGAATAATGTTGAATTGCATAGGCAACTCTTTTTTTTATTGAACTAACGAAGTAGTTTAATTTAAGAAGGACTTTTTGCATTAAAGTTGCTAACTGAACTTATAAAAGTTTCTCCTTATTACTCGGGTGTATATCACCTGTTTTAATGCTTATAACCTCTACTCGAATTGTTTCACTTACCAAATCGACTTGTTCCCAGATCAATGAAACGAGCTCAGAACGCCTCAGACCTGTTGTTGCTAACAATTTAAACCATTATCTCATTCCGCATCGAAAAACGTGATTTGGCGCGTTCTAAATAGCTGCTTTAGATCCGTTAATGTCATATAAATAGGAAGTATCATCGGTCTTTGGCGATTCAATCCCGCGCGTAAAATCATTAGGAAGGTATCGTTCAATTAAACAATATTTGGCGAACTATTTTAAGGAAGAGATTTTTCGGTTCACTTGCAAGTATAAAACCTCCAGATATCGTATTAAACTATAATTATTATCTGTACAAAATCATCCCATTATCGTAAAAAAGGGGATTATTCGTTTAAATAATGCTAATTATCGTTCAATGTAGATTTGTCCAATACTCATAGAAATTATTCATATTAATGAACTTAAATAGTTGTAACAGAAATATGATACAAGTTTCATTGAAGAATAATTATATTGATATTTATTGAGGAATTCATGAAGAGTCGAACATTCAAATATGTATGTTCGACTTTTTTTATTCATTCAGATATATAATTGAACAGAAATAAATCAGAAATCAGGTTAATTTTAAATATTGCGAATAAAGTATTTAATACTTATAAAAAAAAGAGAAATAAGCGAGAAATGACTTTTAATAACCACTCAGTAGAGTAAGAAGAATAATACATTATCATTAAAGAGTGCGTTTTATTATCTGAGCATACTCTAATGTTATGTCAAATAACAGGTATCCGTACTAATAATAAATATTAAAATCTAAGCGTTTTGCTTACTATTTACATTGTTGATTAATTGTTGAAATCAATCCGATTTAGTATGCTATTTACAATGTTATTATTTTTTTATCTTCAAAAACGGAACCCTTTAAACTTTGACAAGGGGTATTATTTTTAGAAGTCTCTAAGTAAGTCTGATTAAATCTAATATGTATATAGAATAATTTAAGAGGTTGATTACATTGATGAAAAAGGGAAAAAAATCAAATTATTTAGCGAAGATTTCTTTGGGAGTTATGAGTGCAGGATTTCTCATAACGATTCCATTTCAAGAAACCCTTATGGGAAAATTATTGCAAGGGGGATTTGAGGCAGGACTTGTTGGGGGGTTAGCAGATTGGTTTGCTGTAACAGCTCTTTTTCGCCACCCAATGGGTATACCTATCCCACATACCGCATTGCTTCCAAAAAACCGGAATAGAATGATTACAGCTCTTATAACCATGCTTGAAAATGATTGGCTCACTAAAGAAAGTATTAAAGAGAAAATCCAACAAATTAATTTTGCAGATAAACTAATACAACTTGCTGAGAAAGAATTGTCATCCGTAACTTTCAAAAGAAGAATGTGTTTAGTTCTTAAAGAGATAATTAATTTTGTAAATGTAGAAAAAATAGCTCCGTTTATGGAAAAGGTCTTAAAGGAATATCTTCATTCTTTAAAAGTAGAAAAAGTTCTTGAATCTATAATTACCCAAGCACTTCACAAAAAATTAGATGAAAAAGCATTGAACTATACCTTGACTGAAATCGAAAAGTGGATGTCAAAAGAAGAAGCAAAGCAGAAAATAGGAAGAATAGCCAAACAATTACTAGATAATATCGAAGCAGATGGCTTTTTAAAGATGGCCATTAGTTCTTTTCGTAATTTAATTACCGAGGAAAAGCTCGGAACTATGCTTCAACCATTTATGCTTAAAAAAATCATTCTTTTACAGAGTGATGATAACCCCTATAGGAATTTGATTCTTTCTCGAATTAGAGAAGAGTTAGAAGGCATACAAGATAAGGAACAATTAATGGTTGAAATAAATAATTGGAAGGAAACACAAGTAAACAATTGGAACACGGTAGATCAAATTACAGAGATTTTAAAGCAACTACAGAAGAAGTTGATTCTTCTAGTCGAAGATGAGGATTTTATTGATAAGTATGTGATCTCACTTATTCAAAACTTTATAAATAGCATAAAAACGCCTGAAAAAATGGAAAGTATTGAACATTGGATTCAAAAGCAAATTTTACACTACCTTGATAAGAACCATTCAAAAATAGGTGTTCTTGTCAAAGAAAATCTGGAAAAATTAGATAACGAAACTCTTATTACTATGATGGAAAATAACATTGGTAAGGATCTACAATGGATACGAGTGAATGGTGCAATTTGCGGGTTTTTCATAGGAATTATCTTAACAATCTTGAAAACTATTATATAGGATCAGTTCGTCAGGTAATCCTAATCCTGGTTGAAATTGTAGCTGATGGAGTTTATGTACGCAGGAAAGGGAATATATGCTATCAGTGTTTCATGGGGAGAATCACTGAACGCTCTAATCCAAAGTGTTAGCAACAAACCTATTGAAGGAAGTTTAACAATCAATCCAATAAAACCATTGCAGAAGAATTTTGGTCAATCCATATGAATACGGTAGCAGCAGCGACGTTTTATTCAGATAAAGATAGCTGATATACGGGTGCATAAATTAATGGCAAAGCAAAAACACAATCGGTTTAACGTGGTGAATTGCAACTGTATCGTAAGAAATATCACGAAGTAGCAGCAAATGGCTACGATGGATTTTCTTTATCAATTGCAATTAACAACTAATCATTTTTATAAATCCAATTTCCATTCCTATCTATTTGAAAACTTTTAATAGCTATTACTATGTGGAAACTTTGTTTATTACAAATGAAATTGTAATAAACAATATGCTACATGGATGGCCGATAGGGCAGAATAATGGAATTAAGTTTAGTATTTTTTTAAACTACATCAAGTTGTATGTGTAACATATCATATCGCTTAAAAAAGTGCAAAATACCTCCTGAAGCAACCCGTCCTAGATTAGAACGGGTTAGTTTTACGGAGATTATAAAATTAAATAGCTATATTGTCACTTTATATTACTTCATCTGGTGGTTGTGTCTTTCTCCAGCCATAAAACTGCATGATGTCTTTTGATCATATAAATCATTTCATTTCCCACCTTTCATGTTTTTTAATTAAGAAAATTAATATTGACGAATACGAATATAATTATCTACTTTTCTTCGGTTCTCTTCAAAGATTTTTTTCGCATTTTCATTATGAAGTGCTTTCTCAAGAGAGATCTCACGTTTTGTAATAGTTATCGTGAGAGCAAAAAAGTTTAATATCATTTATGATCACCTCCTTAAATTACCATAAAAAATAAAAAAAACCGTAGAGAGACTCCTCTACGGTGAAAAAAGGCACAAAAATACCGCAGGGGCACACTTCTCCCTGCGGTATGGGTATGCTAAATTACAAAAAAACTTAAGCGATCCATTCCGATCTGGTCGAATGTGTGATTTTCATTTTTACTTTAGTTGTGGCTAACAATGACATCAATTTAACGATAACGATCATCTCATTCGACCTCCTTAAGAATTTTATGTTTACTTTGTAAGTATATCTATATTTAAGTTGTTTGTAAACATCTTTTACTAAGATTTCCTGATTATTGAAGCGAGAGCCGTTATTTCTCATCAGGGTCAACGTATTACTGTTTAACGAGCTATCGTAGGGCTTCCTGTTAACTAGCGTATTAGCTATAGAATACACCTTAGAGGAAATTTGCGAAAAAGGTAAGTCAGAGGATGTCGGTATTGCTATGAACGATAGCTATGATTGTGAGATTGTCGTAGTCAATTAGTATGAAGAGAGTACAACTATTCAAATAAAATTAAATGAGTTGTATAAATTACCGCAAAATAGAGTGGACTTCATAAAATATAGACGCCAAAGTAAAATCTTTAGTGTCTTTAAATTTTTGAAATTGTGAGTTTGTCTGGACTTTCTTGTCCAAAAAGTAGGGAATTATCTTTCGTCTGTAGTTTCTTGTCCATATACACATATACAACAGATATTATGGGCGTTGACGTATCCAAGCCCTCCTCCACGTCAAATAATTTTAGTTTACATAATATAAATACCTTGGTCACAACTTTCTAGTTATCGGAAGTTTCCTATAATTTATCGTTCAAAAGGGGATTATTCGTTTAAATAATGCTAATTATCGTTCAATGTAGATTTGTCCAATATTCATAAAAATTATTCAAAGAGTGATGAACATAGCTAGGTGTTTCAGAATCACAATATATGTTCTTTGAGGATCAAAATAATTAAAACCTATCATTCTACAAAAAACCAATTTAAAAAATTCAAAGTAAAAATTCGATGTTCAGGAATTTAATTAAAATCTAAGAATATGATAATGAGGTATTCAAAATAATGATGAAAATAGTACCCTCCAAGCTTTTACGGGAGTGTTAGGTAAAAATCAATGAACTGCAATGTATAATCTGAATTTTGTTAAGAGGAATAGAGAATCACTATTAAAGTAACTTGGATAATGTAGGTTTCTTCAATGCTAATGAAGGGAGTGATTATTTGGAAAACGACTGGGACAAAGCTATTGGCTCTCTTTCTAAAATTAAAGTATTTTCAAATCCAAATAACGATCCAGTAACCATAAGTGGTGAAGCTAATGATTTGAAGTGTATAGGTGTTGGAACAGATGCGGCTGTTTTTCAGTCTCTTTCTGCCCCAGCCTATGCATTTAAAATATATGCCAAGGACAAATTACACAAAGTAAAAGTTGAAGCAAATGTTTATCAATTATTAGAAGATTCACCTTTCTTTTCAACATGTTTTGCTTCATATGACGAATATCTTATTTTAGGCTATGAAGAAGGAACGACTCTCTTTGACTGCATTCTACAAGGTATTCACATTCCAGAACAGGTTGTAAATGAAGTGGAGGATGCAAGAGAATATGTTCGGAATAAGGGCCTCAACCCCCGTGATATCCATTTGAAAAATATTTTACTACAAAATGGAAGAGCAAAAATAATTGATGTCTCTGAATACACATTACAAGGTAATGATTTTCGATGGGAGCATTTAAAAAAAGGATATGAGCAATACTATCATTTAATAGATGGAAATTCTGTGCCGTTTTGGTTAGTAGAAACGATTCGAAAGTGGTATAACCAGCGGGGAAAGAATTCTTCATATGAGGGGTTTACAAAGAATATTTTAAAACTTCTGTTTAAAAATAATTGAACTAACCGGGGCTTTACTTCATCTATGGAGGAAAAGCCTTTTCTACTTAAACAAACGAAGTGTAAAATGATAAGAACTTCGGGTCCAATTATTTTATATTCTTCTCCCTATCTATAATAAATTCTAATAACAATTTGATACTTTTAAAAAAATACATTATCAGGTAATTTTTATATAAAAAGTGTAAATCAAAAGTATTCCGCAATCGGGCGCTTTTCTGTAATGAGGAAAGCATCTTTCTTTATGAAAAGGGCCATATTGTTTAATTGTTAAACTGAATTATATATATGGTGAAATTATATTATAGAGAAGGGTTTACATGAATTTTTCTGGAGATATGGTTGGATTGTTGTTTCAGTTAATACCTATATTGTTAGTAGCGTTACTATTAAGATGGGTTCAGATCATTTGGGTAAATATTGAAATCCAAATTGAACAAAACAAAGAAATCATCTCTTTACTCAAAAAATAGTAGAGAAAAGATAAGAGGAGATAAAAAGCAATGATTGAACAATGTAAATGTGATGAAACATATGATTTAAGAGTAGAAGCAGATATCGGGGCTGATGCTATATGGTGTAATAAATGCCTCTGTAACTTTGAAATATCATATGTTCCAATTTCCATCGAACTGCAATCGGAATTAACAAAATGGATATTAAAATATGGTGAGTGGATTGATTGGGCTAATGATGAAATAGTTCCTATTGGAATTGAACTTGAAGAAATACATAATCAACAAGGATTAAAGCTAACGGAAAAAGTAAGGAAGGAACTTGAAGGGAAATACAAAGTTTCATTTTCCCCTTCTACATTTGCAAAAAGGCATGCAAACAAAAAGAAGTAAACTGCTATTACATAAACAGGCGCATTACTTTTAAAAGGAATGCGTCTTTCTTCATCTAAAGGGCCAGATTGTTGAATTGCAAGCCATCCAAAACAGTTTTGGGGTTCAGTTCAACTTTGTTCAAAATGAGATTAATTATTAGCAGTAAAATCAATTAAAGTATAGCTTTTTTGATCAATTTTATTATAAAACTAACAAAAATACTTGCAACACCTATTATAGGACTGTATAGTACTAATTATGACAAGGGTAAAATTAATGAATCAAAAACGTGTGATTGAAGTAGCTGCAACATTATTTTTAGAAAAAGGGTTTGCTTATACAAGCATGGATGAATTAGTTCGTGTAAGCAAAGTTTCAAAGTCTAATGTGTATTATCACTTCTCTAATAAGGAAGAATTGTTGGAAGGGGTCGTTGATTATTGGATAGAAATGTATCAATCTGCAATTGATGGCTTACTATCTCAAAACCAATTATTAGTTGAAGATCGTATCCAACTGTTTTTAAAGCAATTATCACAAGGAGTTCAGACGAGAGAATATAAGGGGAGCTGTCCATTTATTACGCTTTATATTCAAAGCCCTGCAAATGCCACAAAAGTAAAAGGAAAAATAGGTCTTTTTTTTGCAGGATTACAAACGAAAGTTTCTCTATTACTTAAACAAGGGATAGAGAATGGTGAATTTAGAAAGACAATTAATATTGACGAGGTTGCATCTCTTTTTATTACAAATCTTGAAGGAGCGCTATTTATTTCAGAAACACTGAAGGATGCAACTGTAATCATGAAAACAGCAGATCATTTTTTTAACTTGCTTCGATAAAAGAAGCATTTTTTTTACATCAAATTAGTACTGAATAGTACTAAAAGGGGGATTTATATGAGAACAGTATTTTTAACTGGTGGCACAGGTTTTATTGGAAAGCAATTAGTGATGGAATTAGCCAAAGAGCATGTTACAATTCTTCTATTAGTGAGATCGAAAAGTAAAGCAACACGCATTTATCAAGAAAGAGGCATCTTAAAAGAGGCAGTTATGCACTTTATTGAAGGTGATTTGTCGAAAATAGACTTAGGTCTAAGTGCTGAAGATAAGGAGTTGGTATTGAAAACGGATGTGATTATTCACGCAGGTGGCCCCATGGATATTCAAGCGACAAGCAAAGAGGCAGCTTCCGTATTTTTGAATGGTGCCCAACATATTAGTGAATTCGCTAAAAATATTCATCGATTGAAGGGATTGCAACAATTTATTCATGTTGTAGGCTATATGAGTCCCTTTGATGATATAAATAGCAAGATTGCGATAGATGTGTTTAAAGAAGGAAACAATTTTTTGAAAATAAAAAATCCATATGAGAGAACAAAGTTTTTAGCAGATCTTTATATCCGTCAGCAGGCATCAACAGTAGGTTATCCGCTTTCAGTAATTAATCCACCAACTGTAGTTGGTAGTAGTAAAACAGGGAGTACGGAGCAAACAGGAGGCTTAGGCTTACTTGTGAAGAGTATGCGAAAGGGGCTCATGCCAGTGATCCCTGGAGGTAAGGAATATAGATTACCACTTATTGCAAACAATGAACTAGCAAAGTTTATTGTGCAGGTTTTCAGATTGGGGCAACCAACTATACAGACATATACACTTGTTGAAGATAAACAACATGATCAGAATATTTCAGAATTATTAGATGCTATGTCAGAAAGTATGAATATGACTGCACCTAAAATTTCTGCCCCATTGCCATTTTTGAAAGCACTTATGAATAGTGGCGTAAGCAAAATAACCCAAATTCCTGCTGATGGGCTGAACTTTATTACAAATCGAACATTTTCAAATGGTTCAGCGAAAAAGATTATGGGAGAAGATTGGTTTAAGGAGACAAATGTAATGAAATTTTTCCCAGCCGTAATAGCTGATCTGGATTATCGCATGATGTATCAAAATGGCCAGCCCAGTCATTTATTTAAACGAACATTATGTAATAATACTACCATTTACCAATCACAAGGAGAGGGTAAACCGTTTATTTTATTACATGGTTTATTAAGTGATGGAGAGGATTTATTTCCTTTAGGGAAAGAGCTTCATGAAAAAACGGGTCGACCTGTATGGATCATGGACCTTCCAGGTTTGGGACGTTCTCCTTTTAAACGAGAGAAAAATCTTTTAAATATCTATTTGAATGTAGTGAAAAAGTTATTGGAGAAAGCTACTAACGGTGCCCATCTAATTGGCCATTCATTTGGTGCGTATATTCTTTTGGAAGCATTAGTACAAAAGTACATAGATAAGAAGTATACAATTACTTTACTTCAGCCACCTGTTGCTAAAAAAAATGCTAAATTGATAAATGTTCCTCAATTTTTGAACAAATGGACATTGAAATTGGCAACTACTAATTTGATAGAGCGTTATTTATTAAGTAATGGTTTATTTGAAAGTACGGAGAGCATCCCTGAACATTATATTGAAAAAATAAGTAACAGTTTTACTTCTCCTAGAATTTTAAATACCACGGTTCAGCTTAACAGTTTACTATTTAAAAACGTTCAAGGTGATTTCAATGAAGTAACAAAGTATAATCTTCGCATTATTTGGGGGGATTATGACAGAGGCTATTCTGCTCCTTCGCATCTTGGTAAGGTTGATTTTGTTCCATATGGTCATCATTTTCCTCTTAACCATCCATGTGAAACGGCTAATTTGGTAATAAAAAATAGTAGCACTAGCAGATGAGAGTGTGGGATAAATAAAAAGTGGGTAGTAAGATCGTTATTGTAATTCTAATTTCTCTTCGTTTACTTTGAATAAAGTAGTATTGAATCTAATAATCAACAAAGATTAAAAAAACAGAACTAACAAGTATGGTTCTGTTTTTTTAATATGAATTTAATATCAAATTGAGAAAACACATAAGACACCAAAGTCTAAACAATTTTGTCATCAAAGTAAAGTATAAACTTTGATGTCCATGTACAGTAGTTAACCAAGCCCTCCTCCACGACAAATAATTTTAGTTTACATAATATAAATACCTGGGTCACAACAGAACTAATGGATTTAGAAACGATCTATGAACAACTACCAGTAGCATATGAAAACCTATTAAAAAATCCACACTATATTAATGAATTTAAGGATCAACTAATTCGTTTTACTTTTTAAAAAAAGGAGCACGCAATGTTATCGAATACAAGTCCTTATTCTAATAATGCTACACTTTTTTCTAATCCTTCAATTGAAGGTAAAAATGTAACATCACCGTTTCAAACAGCTGAAGTAAACCCTTATTCTTATCGTCAACAAGTCGGGTTTCAATCAGAAGGATTTACAATGCCGTCAACAAATATGAATTATCCTTATCAACCGCAATTAACAACTAATCATTTTCAGTCTAGCTATCCAAATCAATTGAACGGTTACGATTTTTCTAATAAATAATAACTACCCATTTACGGGTAGTTGCTTCCTTTTAAAAAATAAGGAATCAAAATATTCGAAAAGAATCAATTGCTTTCTTTTTCTGTTCAAACTTAACATGTGTATAGACTTGAGTTGATGTAATACTTTCATGGCCAAGTAATTCTTGCAGTGTTCGTAAATCAACGTTATCTTTACTTTGCTGTAACATCAATGTTGCAAAAGTATGCCGTAAGTGATGTAGCGAGAAGCGGGTAGGTGGAAGGCCTGCTTTTTTCAATACATCTTAAAAAATGACATGTAAACCCCGCGGATCTAATGCTTTACGATTTTTATTTAGAAAAACAGGTTCTGTTGGATAAATTTGATATGATCTTAAAGAAGCTTTATAGGATGCCAGAAGCGGCATTAAGTGTGGATGAAGGGGCAATATACGTTCTTTTTTCCCTTTTCCTTCTATTCGAATTGTTTCACTTACCAAATCAACTTGTTCCCAGGTCAATGAAACGAGCTCAGAACGCCTCAGACCTGTTGTTGCTAATAATTTAAACATTAGCTCATTCCGCATCGAAAAACGTGATTGGGAGCGCTCTAAATAGTCAAATAGCTGTTATAGATCCGTTAGTGTCATATAGACAGGAAGTTTATCATCGGTCTTTGGCGATTCAATCCCGTGCGTAAAATCATTAGCTGTGAATGATTTTAAGGAAGAAATTTTTCGGTTCACCGAACGAGGTTTTTGTTTTAATGATCCTAATAAATATTGGATAAAGCGACGTACTTGGGTCTATTCCATTGCTGCATGGAACACCCAGTTTGAAAAGTTCTTATCATTCGTAAGCAGGCCATATCGTTCCCAACGGTAAAGAGGCAAGTATTGGATGAACTTATCATAGATGAGTTTTGCTAGAACGGTAGGTCCCGCAATGCTTCTCTGAATGGCAGCTTGTGGGGCTTTCCCACGTTTCATTTGTGCTTTTTGTGTGGCATCCATTTTGCAGTGCTTGCACTCGTAGGTATGTTCAATATGCTGAATGCGCATCATTTTTGCCGGAATGAATTTTGCTTCTTCACGCGCAATAGTTGTACCGGCTTCGGTCATTGGGCCAAGGTAACAGTCGCATTGTGTATTGGTGGGATGATGGTGAATTTCTTCTATTTCAATCCCATCATGAAAAGAATCATTCCGTTTTTTTTGTAATTTACGCTTAACAGTTTAAGTAACCGTCGCTGAGCTATGTTCTTCTGTGTGCTCAGATTCGTTAAAAGACGGATCGTCATCGAATAAAGAGCCATGTCAGTCTGGCCCTTGATACTTTGATTTTTCCGATTTTGAACCATATAAAGCCTTGGTTAATTGGCGAACTTGTCCAGTCAATGCTTCGATTTGTCGATTTGACTGAGCTAATTGTTGCGCAAGTATTCGAATTAATCGTTAATTTTGATTTTCTCGATTAGGAACGTTCTTCAAATCATTCACCACATTTCCGTTCAGAATAAGTTATGGATGATTATACCAGGGAGTATAAAAGACACCTTTTGCAGATTTCGTTATCGCTTTTAGCTGCTGAAGCGGTAAACCTTCTAAAAGCCAGCGAAGTTCCTTTTGTGAAAGGTTACGTACTTCCTTTTCATCTTTTCTTTTGTTTTTTGATTGCTACCTCACTCTTAGGATTTTTGTTGCAATGTGTATTCTCTATCAATACCTTATTTTTCAGCCATATTTACAATAGAAAGACCTTATTTCTTTATTTCCAAACTATTGGGGTTGGCGAATTGACATAAATGATTTAGAAAATATTTGGAGAACTTTTTACGAATTGGAAAATCAAAAATAGAATCTCTCTACTAAGGATTTGGGCTTGCCTTTTATTTTGAATTAAAAAATAATATGTTAGATTTGTTTGTCACATTAGTGTAACAAACCGATATTACTCTAGGTATGGAGGTGTGTTACATGAAAAAAATTCTATCAATCATGTTAATTGCTGCAATATTAACAAGCGTTCTTACGGGATGTAAGAAAGAAAAAATTAATACAGGTATAGAGGGTAAACCACAAATAAATAATTTAGACTTTAACTTTAGTGTGGATCCTGAGACACTTGCGCTTGAGGTGGAATCCAATGGAATTACTGAGAAATTATCTGAACCATTGGGGAAAATGAAAGTTTCAAATTTAAAAGACAGTGGAGATAACATTAGCTGGAACTACGCAGAACAGGGAATTAAGGTTGATATCGAAAAAAAAGATAAGTATGTTGATGTAACCATAAAATCCAGCAAAGATGAAGACAACATGTTTGCATGGCCAAAAGTGAAAGGTGACGGATATATGCTCCCATTAAATCAAGGGAAGTATATTCCAAGCAATGATTCAATTTGGAAAAATTACTTAAGTGAAGAAAAAATGAAGGTAATTGAGGCTTTATCTATGCAATTTTTTGCAGTTGATAAAAGTGGGTATTCACTAGTATATATAATTAAAAACCCTTATAATAGTGAAATTGTTTATAATACAGAAAACGATATTGAGTTTACTTTTAATCATGAGTTTCCAACTATTAATAAAGAGAAGGAATATGGTTTCAGAATATATTTAACGGAAAAAAATCCAGTAGATGTTGCAAAGACCTATAAAAATTATTTGATTGAACAGGGGAACTTCAAAAGCTTGGCGGATAAGGCTAAAGAAAATAGTAATATTGAAAAGCTTTATGGAGCACCTCATGCTTATTTTTGGGACAGAACTGTGATTTCAGAAGAAAATATTAAATGGGCAAAGCTGAGAGACAGTTTTCCCGAAAAACTGAAATTATGGATTCAGAGGCTATTAACTACTAATGTTGAGGATGGATCAGAGCTTTCATCAGCTTTTGAAGATTTAAAAACCTTAGATTATGTAGATAAATACAATAAAAAAAGAATAATAAAAGCCTTAAGTGCCGTAATGCAACTAAAGGAATTCTATAATCCGGAAGTATTTACTGAAACAGATAAAGATACTCAGAGGCTGTTAAACAAAGGAATAGAAAAATTAAATCCCGTTGAATTAATTGACCTAAATAAGAGATTATTAAAAAGCATGCTTGGAGAAGTAGTTGACCCAATAAAGAAGTGGGCAGATGCTAATACTGTGGATGTGATAAAGGACATGAAGGATTCTGGGCTAGAAAATATGTGGATCGGCTTGGATGATTGGCAGGAAGGATTCATTAAACCAGAGTTAGTAAAAGAAGCAGAAGAATTCGGCTATCTATTTGGTACCTATGATTCATATCATTCAATCCATGAACCAGGTAAAGAGAAGTGGGAAACTGCTAAATTTAAGGACACTTCACTTTACGAGAATGCAACTGTAACAAATAAAAATGGAGAAAAGATTGAAGGATTCCAAGGTGCAGGTAGAAAGTTGAATCCGACGCTTGCAATGCCTAGTGTAAAAGAAAGAGTAACTTCGATTTTAAATACTGGCTTAGCATTTAACTCATGGTTTTTAGACACAGATGGTACTGGAGAAATCTTTGATGACTATTCGCCAGAACATATTACTACTGAAAAGGAAGATATCCAGGCTAGGATTAAGAGAATGGAGTATCTGCAAAAAGAATGGAATATGGTAGTAGGAACTGAGGGCGGAAATGATTTTGCTAGCAAATCTATTGCCTTTGCACATGGAATAGAAACGCCATCATTTTCTTGGATGGACGAGGATATGGCAAAAAACAAACAAAGTGAGTATTACGTAGGGAGATACTATTCGAGTAATGGTGGAGTTCCCGAAATGTTTTCTAAACAAATACCACTAAAGGATAAGTACAAGAAGTTATTTTTGGATTCAAACTACACGATCCCATTGTATAAGTTAGTTTACAACGATTCAGTGATCACAACTCATTGGTGGGGATGGGGAACCTTAAAATTTAAAGACGAAATAACAAATAGAATGTTGTATGAGATACTTTATAATGTTCCTCCTTTATATCATATAGATAAACACGAGTGGGAAAAACATAAAGAAACAATTGTAAGGCATTCAAAGGTATGGTCAAATTTTAGCAAAAAAGCAATAACGAAAGAAATGACAGATTTTAAAATAATTTCAGATGATAGACTCGTTCAAATGACTGAATATGGCGAAGCATTAAAAGTAGTCGCGAATTTTTCAGAAGATAAATTTAACTATCAAGGCAAGACAATACCAGGAAAATCAGTGTTAATTATTGATGGAAATAGCAATACTATCTATTCACCGGAAAAAAAAGCGTGAAATTCGCAATAGTGTAACTGCTAATAATTTTCCTTTAGATAATCTTCAGAGAGGCTAAATCTGAACGCTAAGGAATAGTTTACAAGAAGACATAGAAGTAGCTTATCCATTGTGGAGGTTCATTGAAAAAAGGATAAAAAAGTAATAATTACGTATGCTGCAGTTAGCGTAAAAATATTAGAAAAAAGGTGAAGTTTACGTATTAAAATGTACCCTATAAGATAGACACTTTCAAAAAGGTCATCTTATAGGGTATTTTTGTTTATGTTGTAGAAGAAACGAGGAATAAAGGGCTGTCGGGAACAAGGCTAGGCTTGTCGTATTACATGAACGTTCGCAGCAAACTTTTTTATCAAACTTTATTCCAAACCAACACTAATATACATAGCTGTGGAACAGTACGAGCACATGGAGAAAAAATATTAAGACAGCTGGAAAAATGTACGTTTGTCTGGATATTCTTGTCCAAAAAGTAGGGAAATATATTATGTCCGGACATTCTTGTCCAAAATGTCTGTAGATTCTTGTCCATATACATATGGGCAGTTGACGTATCCAAGCCCTCCTCCACGCCAAATAATTTTAGTTTACATAATATAAATTATAGGAAGTTATGTATCAATGAAAAGTATACTAATAATAGTGAGACAAAACAGCTAAAAAAGTTAATTTAACTAGTAATGTTGTTTTTTAAGTATAAAATATGGGAACGCCCGATTTGGATGTTCCCATTCTTAATATGAAATCTGCGTTTACCTGCCTAAGCTTTTTGCATTTTACTTAGGAATACTATTTGCCCAATATGGTATGCGTCATGTAATGCTAAACTCTTCATTTCAAGCACTAATGATCTTTCTCCAGGTATCTGTCGATACAAATCTTCTTGTTCTGCTTTTGCTAGTATTTTTTCTAGTTCATTATGAACATCATAATATTCTTGTTTTGTTTCCTTCCAATTTTCAAACGTCAAAATTGGTAATCGAAATGTAGATTCATTATTATCTGCCCGTGGTTCATTCGCTGTATCACCAAGAAATCGCGTCAGAAGTCTCTTTTTATAGAAAAGTAAATGACAAACTAATTCCCAAATGGAATTCATTGCTCCCTCAGTTGGTTTCCAAAATGCCTGTTCAAAAGTAATTTCCTCTAGCACTTTTTCAAGTGCTGGAAACCAATCTTCTTCATCTAAGCAGCTTGTCCATTGTTGTAACAAAAGTGTCTTTGCATCCATTGTTTGTTCCCTCCAGTTTAATCCCTTTAATACATAATCCACTTTGTCAAAATCATTTACGGCTAAATATTTAAACAACTTTCACCAACCATTTTCTTTTCTTATAATGCGTTCTTACTTCTAAGCCCTTTAATGCGCGAAATGACCATAGTCTGCTATTTCAGCTGCAGTTAACCTTCAATTGGAGATTAAAGTTTAATCCATTTTGACTTCTGATAAACCATATATATAAATACGTCCTCTTTTTTGCATATTTCAATTGATATATGAATTCATCACAATCTTGCCACGCTAATTTACTCACACACAGAACATACGTTCTATACCTAAAAAACAGCATTTATTCATTAATTATAGTGATAATTTTCTGTTGAGCATCTAGAGCTTCAGGGATTGGCATAACAACAAACACATGATTCATTTTCGGATAAACAAAGGTATTGTGTTCAATTTCCTGTTCTGTTAGCTCTTCATCAAGTCTTATTGCATCTGGATATAAACATTCGTGCGTTCCAATAAAATGAGTTATCTTTCCTAGTCCTTTAAAGTCAAGGTTTATTGGACTAATCAATGGATCTTTTAAATCTTTATCAGCTGCCCATAACTTAGTAATGACTACCATTCCTTCACTTGCTAACATCGGATCGATTTCTTCATATTCAGCTATAAGAGGATTTTCAAAAGTCAAATCAACACTTGCTGATAATAAAATAATGTCTTTCGGTTGAGGCAAATTGTTCATTTTTACAACATGGGCCAGGCCAAGTGCTATATTACCGCCTGCCGAATCTCCCATGATTGTTAATTGATTTGAATTTTCAGCAGTTGCAAGCATTTCTTTATACAGATTTAGAATTTTCGGGTACGTATCCTTATAGTTAAAATGAGGCACTTTAGGATAAATCGGAACAATTATTTTCGCATTCAAAGATTGCGCCATTTTATCCAAGAACAACCAATGGAAACTTAAAGGTTGCTCCGTCCAAGCACCACCGTGTAGATATAGAATAGCTTTTTGCTTCAAAGACTTTTCGTCATTTAATGTGAAAACCTGCATTCCCTCGAATACATGCTCCTTCACTTCACTTAAAAATGTAACATCCTCTCCAATAACATAAGGTTTAGTGTTTTCAGTACCTTTTTCCTTAACAAACTGTTCGGTGTTTGCAATACTAGAAAAACTCTCTTTATTACTTTCAGCAATTATCCATTTTTCGAATTGAATACTTTCTTCTGAACGTTCTCCGTTATAAATAGTTACACCCATCTTTTAGTTTTCTCCCCTTTAAATAAACATTTTTATTGGTTTCAAAACATAGAATAATGATTTGTAATAGCTGTGAATCTTAGAAGTTTTTCAACAGTTTTACAAATTATCAATCTTCATTATACATTATTATCCTTTTTTAACTAAATATAAAAAGTCCAAAACTATTTCTCCATTTTTAAGACAAATAGTTTTGGACTTTTAATTTTTACATATGCTTTCTACTTATTTGTTTAAAGGCTAGTAGAACCCTCTTAAGAGTGATTCAACAATTTCGAAGTAAGTTGAACGACAAGAAGTTTGCAACGTCTAGAGAACGCTATATGTCGCTTTAGGACGTTGCAAACAACTAATTCAGCTTATTTTGTTATACGTGTACCTGCTTTTCCGTCTAATGCAGTTACTGCTTGATCGATTGAACAAATGATAGACTCTTTCCCTAATTTCGCAAATTCTATAGCTGCTTGCATTTTTGGTAACATACTACCTGCTGGGAATTGTCCTTCTGCAACATACTGCTCAGCTTCTGCTACAGTAATATGGCTTAATTTTTGCTCATTTTCTTTCCCAAAATTAATATAGACATTTGGTACATCTGTTAGCATCATGAAAACATCCGCATTCACTTGTTGTGCAAGCTTTAATCCTGAACGATCTTTATCAATTACTGCTTCAATACCTTGTAATTGACCACTGTCTTCACGATAAACAGGTATTCCACCACCACCAGATGAAATAACAATTGTTTCATCAATTAAACGTTTAATTTCATCTATACCATGAATCACTTTAGGTTCTGGTGAAGGCACAACGCGTCTGTATCCCCGACCTGCATCTTCTGCCATCGTAAAGCCTTGTCTTTCTAGACGCTGCGCATCTTCTTCCGAGAAAAATACACCGATTGGTTTAGTCGGATTTTTAAACGCTTGATCGTCCTTGTCCACTTCTACCATCGTTAGCAATGTCACCACATTTGTAGCAATGTCTCGTTCTTTCATATGGTTTTTTAAAGCTGTCTCCATCATATAACCAATGAACCCCTGTGATTCTGCGTTACAAACATGGATTGGTAGTGGTTCAACAACATTTTTAGCAGCTTCGTTTTGAGCAATAATATTTCCCACTTGCGGACCATTGCCGTGTGTAATGACAATTTTATGCCCCGCTTCTCGAATTTCCACCATATGGCCTGTTGCCGACACTACGTTTTTGAATTGATTTTCATAAGTTGCTTCTTGTTTTGGCTGTAAAATGGCATTACCGCCCAAAGCAATAACTACACTTTTCCCCATTTCTTTCACTCCTTAGTTAATGACATGTAAATGCCATATAACGTATCCATCCCGGATGATGAACCTACATTTATAAGCCTTTTCATACTTTCTAAAGATGGATCATGCTGCAATGCTGTAATCTTCGAACTAAATAGACCATCTAAAGCACATGTTATAAAACGCTTACTAACAATGGTTGTTAACGGTTCCTTCATTAAAGCTTTTAACGTTTCTAGATGTTTATGTTCGATAAAATGATTGATAAAATGTCCGTACAAAATGCCGACCAGTATATCGTCACCAGTTGGTGTTAGGCCTTGTCCACGTCCAATGAAGTAACGAAGTGTCTCCTCAAGATTTTCAGATGGATCTTGTAATCGATTGATCAAGGACAACACACGTGCACGTTCAAAATCTGTTGAATCATAGGCTTTAAATGAAATGTCTTGAAAATTTTCTTTTAATTGAGTGATATTTGCATGTTCAAAATCCATATTTAAAGGGAGTGTTTTTGAATTCAACAACATGTCAAATCGGTTATGAGTAAGACGTTTATGACGAACTGTTAACGTATCTCCCACTTGAATATAAGTCTTTATCGTTTCTTTCGTTTGTGGATCAAGCAATATACCAAACGGAAATGTCCCATTTTCATCGGTACCAGCAAATATCAATTCACCATTTTGATCAACGATATTCAAACCTTTTTCAAATATACTGTGTACGGAAAAGGTATTACCTTCATTTAACAATGGAAGTGCGATTGACCCAACCGCACTTGCTTGTAAAATCATCCTTTAAAGCCTAGCTTTTCGGCATAAGCTGTAATAGCTTTTTCGAAACATTCGATTGGCGGATGGACTGTACCGGCACCAATTTGTCCGTAACCCGCAATTTTGTGGGCAATACCTGTGTTGATGACTGGAGTGATCCCTGTTTCAACAACTTTCCTAGCGTCGATGCCTAAACATGCGCCTTTGAAGTCCCAAGTTGGGATGACAAAGTTCGGATTTTCACTAATACAAATTTCAGTCATTTGATTACTCGTTTCAAGCGCATCATTAAATCCGCCCGTACCTACAAAGCGTGTAACTGCAGGAGCTGCAATCATTGCCATGCCGCCCACACCGATTGTTTCTGTAATCGCTGAATCGCCCATATCTGTGTTTGCATCTTCTGCTGAGTAACCAGTGAAATATAATCCTTGTGGCGTATTAACAGGAGCCGTAAACCATTCGTCTCCCATACCCGCAATACGTATACCAAAGTTTTCACCGTTTCGGCACATCGCAGTAACAACTGTACCGTGTTCGATCGTACGCGCTGCATCCATCATCGCCTTACCAGCCGCCATGGCAATGTTTAAGAAAAATTGGTCTGTGTCAGCTAAGAACTGGATTACTTCTGTACATTGTTCTTTTTCAACGTCTTCTAATGACGTAATGATTGGCGCTATTTCTTTTAAAAACGCAAGTGACGCAGCAATATTACGTTGGTGGAATTCATCACCCATGGCAATCGCTTTCGCAAACAATACGTTAACGTTCAAGCCTTCAGCCAATGTTCTTAATGCTTTACTTAACACTGGACCTAATACGTCTTTCATCCAGTGTAAACGGTTGATTACTTGCTCATTATAAGCGCCAAAGCGTAATACGGCTCCAATCCCTTCGTTCATTTGACAGTACGCCTCGTGACCACTCTCTTTGTTAACAACGACAAGGACTGGCATATTAGGTGATGTGATACCACCCATTGGCCCAACCGCATTCACATGGTGACATGGAATAAATGTTATCTGATCATTTTCAAGTAGATCACGTGCACCTTCCTCGTCTTTTGCCCATCCTTCAAAAAGGATTGCGCCAACGCAGGAACCTTGCATAGGATCTGTCATGTTTTCATATTTCATTGGAGGTCCAGCATGTAATAACACATACTCTTTTAATTCTGGAATAACAGACTTAGCAGGTACAACATCCGTTAAGAATGGTGCTGCTGCTATGATCTTTTGAATAACGGCTTCGTTTGCTTCATTGATTGTTCTGAAACCCATTAGATTGTACCTCCTTCATAATAGTTTAAGAATTGAAGTACTTTCATTAACTTCTCATCGCCACCAGCAATTGGACGCCAATTAAATTGAACACATTCCGAGCCACTGTTTTGAACAGCTTCCGTAAAGCTTTTTAGCCCAATATTGATCACACTTGGTTTCATATTGATGAACGACATCACTTTATCATCTACTGCTAAATTTTCTTTTGTATAGTCGAATTTTTGTACATCGACAATTGGTTGTTCCACTTTACCGCCTATAAGTTGGATAGCTGTGCGAACCATTTGGTCGTTTGTCTTACAAATAATTGCACCGCTCTCTTTTAAGATCTCCATTTGTTTCTCATAACCTTGGATGTCCTGTGCTGTACCAACAACTGTTGCAAGCACTGCAAGTTGACGACCATCTTGACGTGCACTGTCTAAAATACGTTTGATTGCTGGTGCTAGTTCACTGGCCATGTCTTCATGCCCACCGTTACCAATGACGTTATCAATCATAATGACCGCTGTTTCAGGATCGTTAACGGATTTTTCAAGCATTTCGATTCGTTTTTCAGGATCAATCATCGGGTGTGGTTTACCTTTTGTATAAACATCATCACCTAAATCGATAATTTCATGAGTGTTTGTTTTTAAAACATAGCTATCGCTTTTCTCTTCAGTCATTGTATCTTTGAAAGCATCTCTCACTAGCATCGCTGCTTCAGATGCTAATGTACCGCCTGAATAATAACCTTTAATACCAACTTGTAATTCTTTTAATACAACGTTTACATCAGCTGTTGTCGGTTCGAAATTCGGTTTGTCCCCATTTGATAATTGGACAGCTACAACTGCTGCTTCTTCAAGTGTATAAGCATGATAGATGTTCTCTTCTTGATAGGAAGGTTTGTCACCTAAAAATAGCGTAACAACTGGTTTGTCAATATTTCTTAATAAGTTTAATACTTTGCGTTGTACTTCCTCTGCAGGTGGTTTGGAGATCACTGTAATTACTTTTACTTTCGGATCTTGATTTAACGCTTTGATGCTATCTAACATTGTAATCGCACCAACTTCCGTCGATAAATCACGTCCACCTGTACCAAGAGCGTTCGTAACACCTTTACCATAACGGTCAATAATTGTTGTCACTTCTTGGATCCCTGTACCTGATGCCCCGACAATACCGATGTCGCCTTCGTTTACGTTATTTGTAAAGGCAAGAGGTACGCCGTGAATAAGTGCAGTACCACAGTCTGGGCCCATCACTAATAATCCTTTTTCATGCGCTTTTTGTTTCAATTTCACTTCGTCTTCTTTCGAAACATTGTCGCTGAACATGAATACATGCAAGCCTTCGTTCAATGCGTTTTCCGCTTCCATCGCAGCATATTGACCAGGAATAGAAATTAACGCTAAGTTCGGATTGTTCGCAAGCTCCATTGCACGTTTCCAGTTATGTGCTTCTTGACCTTTAGATGTATTTTGTGAATCTGATTCACCTTTTAAAGCGATCTCTACTTCTTCTTTCACTTCGTCTACTTTTTGTTCTTGATCTGTATCTACAACGATGACAATATCATTTGGCTTAGCTTTTTCTAATTCATCCGTGCCTAAGCCAGAAGATTTAAAAATGTCTTTATTCGCTGGTGTTCCCATCATGATTGATACTTTGCTTACACCATCAATTGCAGATAACTTATTTGATAAAAGCATTAACACGATGGAGTCTTTATAAGTGTTTTCTTTTATAATTGTGTATAACATGATGATCCTCCAATTTATTATTCTGCAAATCTATTTTTTCCGTGATAACGATCGAAATGAACATCGTCTGACACAAGGTAGTTATAAATATCGTCTACGATTTCAATACCTTCTTTATCATATTTCGCACTTCTTAATTTACCGCGTTCACCTGGATAATAAATTTCTCCATATCCCTCTGCAGCTGGCTGCCCTTTTAATTCATCGAGCATCGTGGAAATTTGTCGTTTGAAAGCATCTAAATTTGTGAAATAGGCAGGATTAATAACAATATGAAGTTGACCTAAGTCACGCCCTTTTGTTAAGTCTTGATACATGGAAGACACATGCATACCATGAGGGACTCCTAGAAGACTACCGGATAATATATCTACCATCATCATCAAGCCATACCCTTTTGCACCCGAAATTGGCAGGAGTGCATGAACATCTCTAGCATTCGTAGTTGGTGCACCAGTTTCATCTACTGCCCATGTATCTGGAATAGATTCGTTTTTACTTCTTGCGTCTAAAATTTTGCCCCAAGCTTGGACAGTTGTCGCCATATCAAATGTAATGATGCGATCATCTGCAGATGGTGCACTAAATGCAATTGGGTTTGTACCAAAGTAAGGTTCAGTCCCCCCAAATGGCACGGCCATAGGATCTGATTGACACATACTAATAGCAACCATATCTTGTTCTGCTGCCATCTCAACAAAATAACCTAACGCACCACTATGTGAGATATTTTTCATACCAACAACGGCAACACCTGATTGTTTTGCCATGTCAATCGCTTTTTCCATTGCTTGTTTTGCCACTTGGTGACCTGGGCCATTATCTCCACCAAAAACAGCAGAGCATGGACCTGTTTGTTCAAATGTATAATTTGGATTTGCGGTAATACCGCCTTTTGCGATTCGTTCAGAATAGTATTCAACACGTACGGCACCATGTGAGTGAATACCTCTATGATCAGCGAATGTTAAAACATCTGAAACATCATGTGCCGCTCCTTCATTTAATCCCGCTTTTATAAACTTTTGTTTCATTAGATTAAATAGTTCTTCCTTCGATACACGCATCTTGTCAGCCCCTTTTCTTACATCACTAAAATATTTTGTCAGATTCTACATAAGTGAATTTCTTTTGTAACGGAGATACCTAATGAATCTTTCGATAGCTTCAAAGATTCATTAGGCCTCCTCTTTATAGGTCAATGTCTCGGTTTGCATCTTTAGAATAAATATATGAGAATGGTTCATCTAAACCAATTGCATAAGTTGCTTGTGGTACATAAGCGCCCATAAAGATATAATCCCCTTTATCAACTGGCATCCATTCGTTATCTAAGTTATACATTCCTCGGCCACTTAAAACGTACGCACCGTGTTCTTGAACATGTGTTTCAATGTAACCGTGTGAAGCACCTGGTTTGAATGAAAGAATATGAATGTTCATGTCATATCCGATCTCTTTTGGTAATAAATCTTGGATTAATACTTCTTTCATACCTTCATAAGCTTCTTGTTTAATGTCGTTCACATTACCTGTCACTACATCAGGTGTATGTCCTTTAAGTGGATGCCCTTTAAGTGGTTGATAACGTTTTTTATATAAAAATAAGCGGCTATCCTCACCGTTATTATTATTTTCAAAAGTTAACTGTAGGTGTGGCGGTACATATAAGTATCCACCTGCCGTTAATTCGTATTTTTCACCAGCTGCATAAGCGTTGATTGTGCCATTAATAACGTATACAAATGATTGAATACCTTCACCAGCGAAACCAGTTTTATTTCCACCTTCGTTTTTAACAGTCACTAAGTAATCTACGAATCTTGCGCCTAAACGTGGTGATCCTAAAATTGTTACGTCACAATCTTGAAAGCCAGGTACAACATTATTCACTAAGCCATCTGGTGTGATTAAAGCGTAATTATCTTTTTTAATGACAGAACGTGTTTCTAATAAACCTTCTCTGTATCCTTGATTAAGATTTAAGTAACCCATCAGTAAATCCGCTCCTTTTCAATGTTTATTCTTTATACGCTAGTTCATAAAGTACATCTGCTAATACTTCGATGCCTTTAACTAGGTCTTCTATCTTCGTCTCTTCTGTGATATTGTGACTAATTCCACCAATAGAAGGTACAAACAACATCGCCGTTGGAACATATTGCGCGAAGATTTGTGAGTCATGTCCTGCACCAGATGGCATCACTTTATATTGATCACCTACATTGTTTTTTGCTGCTTGTTCAATAATTCGAACGATTTTTTCATCCATCAATGTTGGTGCCTCATCCATCCATAAATTAATGTCGTAAGTCATGCTATTTGCTTCAGCGACTAGTTTAATTTTGTCTTCGATTTCTGCAGCAAAATCATTTAATAGTTGCTGATCAATATGACGACAATCTATTGAGAACGTAATTTCACCAGGAACTACATTTACTGTGTTTGGTACAAGTGTGACATGACCGAACGTTAACACAAGTGGTTCCCCAATTTCTCTAGCACGTTTTGTTAAATCAGTGACAATTTCACTATAGGCAACAACTGTATCACGACGTAATGACATTGGCGTTGTGCCTGCATGATTTGCTTCACCTTTTAAGTTGATCGTGAAGCGTTTTTGACCGACGATTCCATTAACAACACCGATTGTTTTGTTTTCCGTCTCTAACACCTTACCTTGTTCAATATGAATTTCAACAAATGCTTTGATGTCTTTGCGTACGTCAGTCGTATTACGATAATCAAAACCTGATTGACGCATCGCATCTTCGAACTTAATACCTTCAGCATCTTCAATTGTGTCAACATCTGATTTTTTAGCTAAGTTAAAGAAGTTTTTGCTACCCCAAAATGTATAAGGGAAACGACTACCTTCTTCTTCTGCAAGCGATAATACTTCTAATGAGCGCAATGGTTGACCATGCTTTTCTTTTAAATATTTCACAGCCACGAGTGCAGATAAGATACCGAATTGTCCATCTAGATGACCACCTTCAACTACTGTGTCGATATGTGATCCTGTTAAAATTGTTTCTTCCGGATATTTACTGCCAACAAGACGCCCAGATAAGTTACCGATGTCGTCGAATCGTGCATAGAAGCCTTCTTCTTTGAATGTTGTTTCCAACTCACGAACGGCATCATTCCATTCTTGAGAATATAAAAGACGTGTAATACCACCTTGTTCTAAACCGCCAAAGCTTGTGAATTTCTTATCTAACAACTCAAAAGTCGATTGAATATCCATACTGCTTTCACTCCTTCCTTCTACACTTTTATTATAGGGCCTTCCTTATAACCATTCATTGACACAACGAACAATAATGGAGGGTCCTTTTATGCACTTTAAACAAAAAAATTAGTAAGGAGCAAGTAGCCGTGAGGTAAAAAAGAATGCTGTTCGCTATCGATTATGTAAAGGGACTAAAAAGGCGTTTGAGCAGAGCAAATAATCGAGTTTATCTTTACGTAAAAACAAAAACCACATAGTAAATCTATGTAAAAACTTAGATTTACTATGTGGTATATTCATATTTACGTCATTAGAGGATAAATGATAACCCGAGTGTCATGATACATACGAGAAGGAGCAAGCCTAAACTATATCGTATTGTATATTGAAAAATTTTTGACTCATTCCCGGTTTGATTAACGGCTGCCGCTGCAATCGCGATAGATTGTGGTGAAATCAATTTCGCTACGCTTCCACCAGCCGTATTCGCAGCCATTAGCAATGATGGTGAGATGCCAATCTGCGTTCCGGTAACTACCTGCAAGCTGCCAAATAATGCGTTATTATTCACAACAGATCCCGTGAGAAAAACACCGATCCATCCTAATACTGGACTAACAAATGGGAAAAATTCACCCGTTTTGGCAAGCGCCAGTCCTAGAGAAGTGCTAAGCCCAGAAAAGTCCGAAAGATTAGCAAAAGCCATTACAAGTACGATTGTAACAATTGGTAACCATAGTTCTTTAATCGTGTCACCTAATAAATGAACGGATTGTTTGATATTTAATGCTGGAAACAGGACACTTGTTAAAATGATGGACAATAAAATCGCCGTTCCCGTAGCCGAAACAAAGTTAATATTTAAAATAGCTGGTATAGCATTTGCTTCTGTTACGATCGGTGGTGTACGCATGATTTGCTCATGTAATCCTGGCATTTTCAAAGCGACAGTCGTAAAATCAAGTGCACCACCATCTACAAATAATTGTTTAAATGCAGGCAAGCTCCAAACGGCAATAACACCTGTAAGGATATAAAATGGTGACCATGCTACCAAAATCTCTTTCATCGAATAGTTTTTTAATTTCCCTGTTAATTCTACCCCTGGTTCATGGTAAATCGTTTTCGGTTGCCACTTCCTTAAGAATAACGCTAAAGCAACCATACTAACTAAAGAAGGAATAATATTCGCAAGCTCCGGCCCGATCATAGTAATTGTCAGTAAATGAAGCACTGAATAGACACTACTAACGACTAAAATAGCTGGGAATATTTCTTTTATTCCCTTGATTCCATCTAAAATAAAAATGAGGAGAAAGGGTACGACAAATGATATTAAAGGTAATAGATAGGCTGTCATTCTTGACAGTTCTAACGTTTCCAACCCACCTACTTCAGCACCAGTAATGACAGGAATTCCAACTGTACCAAATGCGCCCGTAGAGGCATTGGCGATTAGACAAAGTCCGGCAGCTTTAATCGGATGAAAACCAAGCGTCACAAGTAAGGCTGCACAAATAGCGATTGGAACACCTAATCCGGCCGCTCCTTCCAAGAAAGCATTAAAACAAAAGCCAATGAGCAATAATTGCAGTCTTTGATCCTCGGTAATATTCGCTATACTACCACGTACGATTTCAAATTTTCCGGCTTGCACAGAAATTTTGTACAACCAAACAGCCATAATGACGATATAACCTATAGGCCACAGCGCTTTACCTGTTCCTAGAAGAATGGCCGCGAAAGCTTTGGCAATCGGCATATCGAAAATTCCGACTGAAATGATCATAGTAACCCCTAAAGTTAAAGCCGCTGCATAAATACCTTTTAACTTAAAGATTGTTAAACTAAGTAGAAATAGGAGTATAGGAAGAAAGGCTATGATGCCACTCACTATTTCGTTTCCAAGTGGATTGTATTGTTGATCCCACATCGTTGTCACTTCTTTCTAACGTAGTTATTTCTAACATGGTTTAGTTGAGTAAAAGTGAATTTCTTTGTTCGAGCTACTTTAGCATGCTATCCTTGTTGTAACCCGCTTTTCAAAAACAAAGCATTACATAGAATATTTTGACCTAGTTCAAGCATATGAATCTCCTTTACTATTTCGAAATAAAGGATTATACGTATAATAACCTTCAAAAATAGTATACAATCAGAGAGATAGCTTATCCTTGTAGCATCTTACATATTTAAATAATATTTTGGCTTTTTCTAACAAAGGTAGAGGAGATGATTCTTGTGACAACATTAAAAGAAATTATGTCTGTCCAACAATTTTCTGATTTAATATTGTTAAATGATGAGGGCGATTTAGAAAGAGAAGTAGAAATGGTTGATATTACGGAAACGCCTGACATTAAAAATTTCACAGCACCACATTCATTTATCGTCACGACGGGTATGTGTTATCAAGACGACCAATCCGGATTAATAGATCTCATACGAGAATTAAATGATATACAAGTTGCCGGCATAGGCGTTAAGTTATCGCGCTTTTTAGAAAAGATCGACGAGGAAGTATTAGAATATGCGAATGAGTTAAAATTCCCCATTATCAGAATCCCTGATAGTTGGAATCTTGGATCCATTACACACCATATATCATCCTATATATTGGATGAAGAAACTGAAAAATTATATTTCGCATTAGATATCCAACAAGAATTAAATACAATGCTTATGAGAGGTTTGAGCTTGGAAATGATGATTGAACGTATGAGCAGACTCCTCAGAGTCCCGGTGATGCTCTTAAATCCTTTCCATCAAATTAAATCGATGAGCCATCACTTCCACGAACACTCAGAGCAAGTTCAAAAAAATCTTAGTTACTTCAAAAGATGTGTTAATTCCAATCAAATTTCACCTAATAATAAAGCATCTTTCCAAGAAGAACATATTATATTTGAGGTTCCAGCATTTAAATATTTTCCATATTATTTGATGGTCTCAAATGTCAATACGCTTACGTATCCATTTAGTTTGCTTGCCATAGAACAAGCTGTCAATACACTCAGTCTTGCCATCTATAAAAATAGTAAAATCAAAGAAGCGGAACAACAAGATGTAAATCGATTTTTCGAAACTTTAATGTCTGAACATCCTGATAATCTTATTTCAGTCAAGCAGCACCCTGAGTTTTTAAAAAAGCATCTTATCCAACCATCTAATTTCTATCAAGTGATCGTTTGTGCAATTGATCAAGAAAGAGATGTGGAAAATAATATTTATTTGAATGAACGCTATCAGATGACCTTTGAATGGCTCACACATAAGTTGACGGACATTGATCCTTCTATCAGTGTCTATATGTCTCCAGGGAATCATCGGTTTACGATACTCTTACAAACGAAACATCAACATTATTTAGATTACTGCAAATATATCCAAAAAGAGTATCAAAAACTTTTTAATAGTACCCTTTCTTTCGGTATTGGGAATGAAGTCACTGAATTCTCACAGTTACCACTCTCTTATTTCGAAGCGAATGAAGCTTTTGATCATAAGTCTGAAAGTGGGAAAATAGAATTTATAGAACTCTATAAATCTAAAAGTGTGGAAGAATTATTACAACTCATTCCAGCCAATAAATTAAAGCCGTTTATCACATATACGCTAGGTTCATTAGCCTATCCGAAAACGACGAAGGAAAAAGAACTAAAACATACATTGAAAATTTATTTGGCGAACCATTGTGATCTTACAAAAACTTCAGAGGATATATTTATTCATCGGAATACGGTTAAATATCGGATTAAAAAATGTGAAGAGATATTAGGTCAACCTATCGAAGCACCTGACATTTCACTGGATTTACGATTAGCATTATTTGCATCAGAAAAAGTAAATTTTTAACCTAAAAAATCCCGCTAAAAAGCTGTTATGGATGCTTTATAGCGGGATTTTTTTCCTATTTTACCGCTACACTTGCTTCCCCACCTCAATTATGAGCATGAAAATATAGGAGCTCCTCTTCACCGCCGTTAGTTTAAGTGTAATTCATCATAAACTATTAGCAGGTTTAAAAGTCTTTTTAAATAAATGAACTGAGCGAAAAATAACGTTCAGTTCTTTTGGAAATATCCAATTTCATAAGTGTGCGATTATATTATTTTCGTACAGCTTCAAATGTAATGAGTTGGCTATCTTTTGATGGTTGCTTTTTGTAAGTATAATCGGCAGAACAAGTAATATCAGAAAAACCAACGTTTTCTAATATAAGTTTGAATTCTTCGATTCCGTACCATCTCATTGCAAACTTCTGTAATTCTGTGCTTACCAGCTTACCTTTTCTCCATTTCTCGTATTTTAAATAAGATAAGGTATATTGGTCGACCCAGTTGATTTCAATTGATTTGCTTTCTAATGAAATGCCTTCTTCGTTAGAAAGAGGAAAGGTTTCAGTAGTAATTTCTCCTGTACGCCAATTGCTTGGTAATTCCAAATCAACTATTATACGTCCTCCTGGCATTAGATGATTATAAAAGCATTTCAGAGCATCTTTAGCATCCATTAAATTGTCAATCAAGCAAAAGGAGCCTGTAGGTATAACGACAGCTTCATATTTTGATTCCAAAGAAAAACTACGTAAGTTACCTTCATATAGTTTCGGAGTTAAGCCTCTTTCTTTGCATCGTTTTCGACAAGAATTTAACATTTCTGTTGAATAGTCAATGCCATCAACAATAAATCCATTTTCAATTAAAGGAATTAGGAATCGGCCTGATCCGACAGCAGCTTCAAGTATCTTCCCTTTAGTCCCTTTTAATCTTTCAAGATAATATTCAATATCACCGTCAATTGAATACCCCACTGGTTTGGTAAAATCATATACTTCCGTACTTAATGCACCATAATAACTAAACATTCCATTTCCTCCGATATTATTTGCGAAAAATTTTAATTGAATTTTTAAAACTTCCGCACCTCAATTTTACTGATTAAAACTTATGATTTCTTTTTAATTGGTACATAAATTTCCATTACTGCATTTTCTAAACCATGACAACGTTCATCGTAAAATTCAAAGTCTACTTTTGCTTCGTCAAAAACATATTCACTGTCTTGAAACCATTCTTCAAAAATGTATTTCCATGTTGCCTTTACAACTTCTGATAATGGGTCTGCATTGTATGTTGCTGCTGTTGCAACATTGTCAACAGGAGGAGTTGTGAAAACTGCATATTCCGCTTTTGGAACATCAATTGTCATCATATCCGATGTTATATTTGAATAATCATCAACAATAACGCCGAACAAATATTTGACATTACTTTCATCAGATGAAGATACACAAATCCCAACTTCTCCATGCTTTGGTGGATTCAATTGTTCATACATTTTGCTCTCTAAATTTTCACCAGTATAAGTATCCCAATATGCAGCTATATCTTTCGTATATCCATTCGAAAGATTGGTTTTGATTCCATAACCTGCAACCTTAAAAGCAGATTTTTTAGTAAAGGTAGGATTCATGTTATAACTTTCGATTTTTAACATATTTTTGCTTTTGCTCAAGCTATTGTTTCTAGTAATATAAACCGTCGGACTGTAACCAAATTCTTTCCGAAACGCTTTGGAAAATCCGCTTGCTGTTTTAAAACCATAATCAAAAGCAATGTCAATGATTTTTCTGTTTAATAGAAGTTCTTCTCTAGCTTGAATTAATCTTTTTTTACGAACATAATCCATAAGAGGTGTTCCTTGATACAAACTGAAAACTCTGCAAAAGTGGAAAACAGAATAACCGATATGTTCTGCAATCTCATTTGCGGTAAGTTCTTCCCTAATGTGCTTTTCAATATATGTAATACTACGCTTAATGTCATCATTATAATTCAATGTACCAACCTACCTTCTTCTGTATGGCGAATTCATTATAACAATTTGTAAAATGAGATGCTGTTCCGTTTTTGCTAAAAAACTGTTTACATTTTTTATTTGCTCTTTAAAATTTCAAGATACTACTTTAACCTAATAAAAAAAAGAATCTTTAGATAATGAAGAATCGCTCTTGTTCGTTCTATTCATAATAATATCCACTTTCTTATCCAGCCACCTTGTAAATCACTTAAACATGAAAAATTGTCCTATTCACAGCCTTCATTGTCAAAATAACACCGACTTTTATATAAGTCCAAGTTCAATAATTGAAAAAAGTAACACTACAAAAAGTAATTAACTTCTCTCTTTCAGATAATATTTCTAGTTTCCATCGTATTCTTCCTACGCAAAGACTTTCTTATAAACTGTGCATCTTTGTTTCAAACTAACACCTAGAGAATTATTCAAAAATTTATCCATGCTGCGGTTGGTGATCCAGCCGAAAAACAAAGTCAAACCAATGATGGATAAAATACTGTATACAAACTAACTAGTAATTCAAATGAGAAGACAGTAGTGACAAGGATATGTTCCTTGTTACTACTGCCTAATTCAGTGGTTATATCGAACTCGGATTGCAGGGGTTGTACAATTCATGTTTTATATAAATCTAGAGCATTAGCTTGTAAGACCTCGATAAACTCCGCTGCCTTTAGACAGCAATTACAAAACTACCTATCAGCGGGAGATGTATTAAACCTCCACTGATAGGTAGCTTTACTTTATTCATTAGTTAGGGGATGGATTGTTTTCTTCTCTTTCAACATCACGACAATGAAGAATAAAATCGTTGCTGCTACAAGAAGTATTGCTGCAATATAGAATGCTAATACTTTCGAACCGGTGATATCACCAATATAACCAGTAAGAGTTGGCGCGATAACTGATGAAGTCATCCCAAAGAAGTTAAAGATACCTAGTGCTTTAGCCATGCTGTTGGAAGGTACTGAATCAGTTACATATGTGATTAAAACTGGATCAATGGCAAGTTTACCTAATAAACCATATAAAATTAGTGCTCCATAAAGGACAGCAGGGTTAGGTGCAAATACGGTTAAACTAATTGTTACGGCTGCACCAATTAACAAGAAGATAATTAATTTCTGACGCATATGTGCATTTTTATCAATATACTTAGAAAATATCAATGCACCAGGTACTGCTGTGACTGCAACTAAAGCAGCTACATATCCTACTGAACCTTGTTCGAATCCTTTTTCTGAGACAAGGAATGATGGTAACCACGTCACAATCATGTAATAACCATAACATGTTGCAAAATATACGAAATAAATAACTAATTTTTTTGACGAGAATAATTCTACGCCTTGAGATACTGTGTTTTGTGTTGTTTTCTTATCTTCGGATGTTTCATTTGTAGCTGTTTTTTTGTCTTGTTTAACAAACAACATAAACACAAATGTTACAGCTACTATTAAGACTGCTATAATATACAGCATGAAATTCCATTTAATTTCAAGACCACCTACTAATACAGATGAGCCTACTAGGCCAATGACCATCCCTAATGCCGAACCACTGTTGATGATCGCATTAGAAAAACTTTTCTTATCTTTTGGCATATATTTAGCTGATAAGGAGAACGCTGCACCATAATATGAACCAGTCGAAAGACCTGCCATTAAGGCGCCTATATAAACTTGAGTAATTGTCGTGCTTGATCCAATGACGAATGCTGCTAATGCAAAAATGATAAACGCAGGGATTAATACTCGTTTTTGTCCAAATTTATCGACGAGTATTCCTGATGGAATTTGCATACCTGTATAGGCAAAGAAATAAATAGAAGCAATAAGTCCTACTTGTGTATCGCTAATATTACCAAGCGATTCTTGAATTTGTGGATATATTGGCGTAAGTATTGTACGATAAATCCAAATAACTACCCAACCTAAACACAATGCAAAAATGATTTTTTTGTAATAATTCGGGTCATGTTTAACTGTTTGTTCCATGGTTGACACTCCCATTTTTTTGTATTTACTGCAGTTACTACTGTTATTACTTAACTTGATTGTAGGTTACGAGTAGGCAAAAAACATTGTTCACTTTGAACAAAAATAAAAATTACTTTGCATATTTTAGACAAAAGGCAATTCTTAAAATAGTTAATATTTCGTCTAAACAAATGAATACTCACTATACATTTTTGTTTGATCTTTCAGAGAGGCTTTCAAAATCAGTTGTTCATTGCCACCATTACACTTGGCTGACCGCTACTTCTATCTTCTCGGCATAGGAGGTGCACCCTATAGAGCGGCCATGCTGAGCACAAAAAAAGCTGATTTCTAACCAGAAATCAGCTTTGGAAAAATAAAAACTCTATCAAACTACTTTTTTCATATTTTTTACATATCTCATCAAATAATTTGTTTTTAATGTTTATTTGTTATATTTTTCAAGAAACATCTTGACCTTTTCGAAAGTAACTTGAGTATTCAAATTACCTGGTGTTCCATCATAAATATGATCAGCATGTGGAAGAAGATAAAGCTCATGAAGAACGTTATTCTTTGAAAGTGCTGTATCTAAAATTTTAGCTTGTTCTATTGGAACAATACGATCGTCCATACCTAAAAACGTAATAGTAGGTGGTGTGTGTTCTCCGATATAATTAATAGGAGAAAGTTTTTTATAACGATCAGGGAATTGTGAAGGTGTGCCCCCTATATATTCTTTCATAACATTTTGCACATAGTCCGGACTAGGGCTACCCTGATAAAACTTTGTCATATCTGTCGGTCCGTAAATATTAATTACAGAATTAATAGGTGTCGGTGCAACATTAGTTGAAGCTGATAACTCTTCATTCCCCATACTATAAGCAGCTAGCATAGCTAGATTCCCTCCTGCGGATTGGCCCATTAAATTTATTTTGGTCGGGTCAATTTTGTAAGTATCCGCATGTTCCACTACCCATCCTATTGCTGATTTCACATCGCCGACCTCATCTTTCCATTCTGCATGAGGAGGCATACGATATTGTACATCAAAAACAGTATATCCTAACTCACTAAGATATTGGTTCCAATGGGGGGCACTATTCTTATCACCTTCAACCCAGCCACCACCATGTACATTTATAACAGCAGGATTAAGTGCAGTTTTTGAACTTGCATGGGCAGGCCACACATCAAGCTTTAACTCTATGCCATCTGTAGTTTTTTCATATACAACATCCTGTGTAAATGTAGACGATATTTTTGCATTGTTAAAAAAATGAGTGTTAAGTGAAACTGAAACATTCTCACTTTTAGCATAGTTCTCCATTTTTATAATTGGTTCTACATTTAAAAATATGTTTAGTAACAATAGTGGAATCAAAATAAATTGAGCGATTCTAGCTTTTTTCCATGTAGCAAGTATTAATAGCGCTATGTTGAAAACTGTCAGAATGACTAAAAACCATGGAGTGTACAATGCAAGTGTTCCAACAAGACCCATCATGCTAATTATACTCATTGTATAAGTAATGGGAAATGGATATATTACCATGACAGTAATAAGTATCATTACTACTGAAAGGGCTGTTAATAGCCACTGAATTATACCTTTAGGGCGCCAAGATGTTAACTGTCGTTTTGTTATCATTTCTTTAAATTCCTCCATAATAAATCAACTATCTCTTTTTGTAAAAAGACTATTTGACTCTAATCTACTGATTTATCCAGCGTATAATAATTGTTTCAACGATGGATAAACCTCGAAAAAATGGCTTTTATACTTTATTTTAATCACTTACTTTTGTCATTATAAAGAACAACTGAAAATATTTTTTTATTACATTCCTCTCTCCTTTAAATATAACCGACACTAAAAACAAATTAAAATGTTCATTATCCCCCCGATATGATAATTTCAGTCTTAGATTTCCGTTAAGACATTTTTATTTTCACACGAATTTTGACTACAATTTAATAATTAAAATGCACTCAATAGTGAAAATTTTGGTTTCTTATGTGATCATATAAAAATATTAAGCCTACAATTCAATACCTCATAAATGGAATTTGTAAACCTTAAAACTTAGTATTTTTAAACAAATTTTAAATAAACCTTTCCTTTTTTATTAGGAAGTACGATGAATGTTAATGAGGAATGAACGTTAGAGGTAAATTTAGGAAGGAAAAGAACTCATATGTTTTGCAGCATTAAGGACCTATATATGTTCTCCGACTTTGGGTATTTCTTTTTTATTGATGATAAATACTCCTTCAATCAACCGAAACATCATAAAATCAGTACTCGACGAGTCAATACAAAAACGGAAGAAGGACTTTTGAGACAAGTCATATAAGACGTCCAAAAAAACTTTAAGTAAGAAATCAATGTAGTATCAATGGATTAAACCCTTTTAATACATGGTTTTCTGCTTTATCGTTGTATACCCCTATGTTTCTATACTTGCAAATATAGAAACATAATAAAAAAGCTGCCAAAAGATCAGATTCGATCTGTTTTCTGGGCAGCCGTTCAAAATTCCATTGCTTACTGTGAAATCAAGTTTTGAAAAAGTATATAAATCGTGTTAATCTCTCTATTTTATCGATGAAAACTAGTTAACCAACAGACGTGAAAGTTAACTCTACACTATTAATGCGGAATAAAACCAATTGGTGTAGGACCCGCAATTCCTAACATAACAAAATCTTTATCAGAATTATTAGTCATACCGTGCTTTTCACCCGGACGTGCAACAACAACATCACCAGCTTTAATTTGCACCATTTCACCACATTCTGGATAAAAATCTGCTGTTCCTTCAATAACAATCCAAATATCATCCGCCTTCTTGTGCGAGTGGATGGGCAAATCTTGTCCTGGACGCATACACCAGACAGCTCCAACAGTATTAGGTGTTTCATAGAAAATATGTTTTGTCGCTTCTTCATCTCTAAACTCTTGAATATCTGGCCAATGGAAAATACGGTTTTTCAAATCATCTCTTGCTATTTTTTTTAATGTCATTGTATTTTCTCCTTGTTTCAAATTTCCAAACCCAAATGATTTAGCGTGTAACAGATAAAAAACTTATCGAATTTGTAAGTTAAGTATCAAGGAATTATCCTTTTATAATATTTTGAGGTTTACCCTCTAAAAAGGCAATTGTGTTATCGAATGCAATTCTAGCACGCAATTCCATCGCTTCATCAGTTAAGAAACCTACGTGTGGTGTTAAAATTACATTTTTAGCTTGTAATAGCTTATAGTCTCCAGGTATAGGCGGTTCCATATCAAATACGTCGATACCAGCTCCGGCAATTCGACCTTCGTTTAATGCATCCGCTAATGCATCATTATCAACAATCGGACCTCGTGCGCAGTTGATTAAAATAGCAGATTCCTTCATTAATTCTAATTTTTCTTTAGAGATTAATCCCTTCGTACTTGGTAATAACGGAATATGTAAGGACACAATATCAGATTGAGTTAATACATGATCTAATTCCATATACTCAATTCCTAAAGCCTCAGCTTCCGGATTTCTTCGGGATTGGTCTGCAGCCACTATTTTTGCGCCAAATGCTTTAAACAAATGAGCCGTCATCATGCCAATTTTACCTGTACCAATCAAACCAACAGTTTTACCTTTAATTTCACGACCTTGGAATGCTCCTGGGAAATTAACGCCACGAATCTCTTTATCCCCCTGAGTAATATGACGATACACATCTAATACTAAACCAATTGTTAATTCCGCAACTGCTTGATTTGCATATCCAGCTGCATTACATATCAAAATATCTTGGTTTTTAGCTTGAGCGATCCCTACATGATCAACACCTGTAAAGGCAACATTGATTAGTTTTACATTGTCATTTTGATCAATGACTTCTGTAGGATATGGATTATTGGCAATCATAATCACATCTGCACCTTCACTACGTCTTGCTAATTCTGCCAAATCCGTTGTTTTCTCGTTGTAATAAACAAATTCATGACCGCCCTGTTTAATTGGTTCCGCTAATTTTTCAATGATCGAATCCGAAACATTTAATGGTTCTAATAATTTAACTAACATGTCATCAATTCCCTCCTATTATTTTACAATACGTCTGTTGATTAACTAGGTACCATAGTTTAAAAATAGAAAGATCCACGTTAAAATCACATAAGAAGAGGTGAATGAAATTTCAGTTTTCACTTTGTACGTTTTGCACAAAAAACAAGGTATTTTCATTTTTAACACTTCTACTTTCTCATATTTTCTTATGGTATTCCTTAATTCAATTGTAGGATAGGAGCATTTAAATAACATTGTTCACTTTCAACAAAAATAGAAACAACATTACATGTTTTTGACAAAAGTAAATATGAAAATAACTAGGGAATTATGCTTTATCGATCTTATAAGTACTTTCTCTTTCTGCTTTCCGAGCGGTATTTTTATCTCTACATACAATAAAAAGCCCGTCTACCTCCAAGGTAAACGGACTGTTATAGCTAGTTTAAAGGCTGCTGTTGTAAATATTCCTAATTAAAAGTTGATATAATAACATAAACTATAGCCCTTTAATCTTATTTAACATGCAGAACTATTTACTATATAGATTTCTAATCTCATCTAAATATTTCGTAAAATTATTAATATATGAAGTAGGCGATACAACTTCAACGAATTTACCATAACTAAGGAGAGTATTATATCCTAATACATTATCATTAAGAGGATAGATTACAGAATACCACGTATCATCTACATTCTTAATGCTTTCTCTTCCTAGTAATTCAAAAAATTTATCAATAACTAATTTATTTACTAATAGAGTAACTGGTACTTTCTCTTTCTCCATCCATTCACCACCATTATAAGATAGTGGTCGATACTCTCTTTTTGAGAAGGTACCTACAATACTAAGGTTTGATATTCTTGCAAGTTTATAGATTTTGAATTGTTCTGTGGAATAACAATAAGCATCCATGTACCAGCTTCTGTCTTTATATACAACTCTATATGGCTCAGTGGTCTTTATTGATTCTTCACCTTTTGAATTTATATAGTTAAAACTAATTAATTCATTTTTTCGTATTATTGAAAGTAAATCCAAAACCAGTTTTCTTAGTTCCGTATTTCCTTTCGAAAGAGAGAGGTCTATTTCAAAATCTGGAGTTTCTCCAATTTTATTTAACTTTAATATTGCATTAAACGTCGAGTTATCATCTAGTACTTGTAACCTACTTTTCAAACTTGTTTCAATAGACATCAACTCCGATTTCGACATCGGAGGTTTATTTAATTCAACTGAATCCATCAAATATATACCACCATTTTTACCTTTTACACAATACAGTGGTAATCCAGACAATGTAAGGTCATCTATATCTCGCATAATTGTTCGTATGTTTACATTGTATTTTTCAGCCAATTCTTTAGCTGTTGTTTTTTTATGATCAATTAGGTAAGAAATTATTCCTAAATGCCTATCTATTTTCATAAAATCTCCCTCATAAACCCCTTTATTAATATGACATACAGTTGTCATATTGTATTTGATAAGATTATAGCATAAACCAAAGGAGGTTCATGATCATGAAAATCAAAAGCAGAGAAACATTTAAATTAATTGGTAGAAGTATTGAGATACAAGGTCAAGGAGTAAATGATGAAAATTACTCAAAAGAAAAAACAAAATTCTATAAGGAATTGTTTGATCAAGGCATGATGAAAGAACTTATGCCTATCTCAACTGATAAAAAAGGTTATGCAGTTATTATTCCCATAGAAAACGGAATAAAATACTTTGCAGGTGTAGTATCAGATGATTGTAAAGACGGATATGAAAATTTAGAAATATCTTCACAATCTTATGTAGTACTTGCTACACATGATGGGGTTTCAAGGCTCTTGTTTGATAAACTTGAAAATGAGTTTTTTTCAAATAAAGACGATGTTTCAAAATTTAACGGCGAGAAAATTCTGGAAGTTCTTATAAATGGAAACCCAATGAATGCTGAAGTTGAACTTTGGGTGCCAATTAAAAGTTAGATTTCGAGACTATACTTTTTTGAAAAAACTGGTTAGATTTATCTAACCAGTTTTTAGGTTTATTTATTATATTGAATTTCAGTAAAATGTCATGTTAATAAAGGTAAGTCTCCATTATTGAAAATCGATATTTTTCGGAAGGCATATCGATTAACTTAGCTGGTCTTCTTCTATTTGATGCTAATGGTCCATCAATAATCAATTTAGACTTTGCTTAGTTTGCATTTTTATCATCATTGCAGAAACTAATCCGATACTAAGTGTTGTAGCAAGAAGAATGAATGCTACTGTAAAGCTACTAATTTTCATAAAGTAAACAGATATAATGGGCGCAACACTTGTTCCAGCAAATAAAATAACCGTATACATAGAGACCGCAATACCACCCATTTTCCAGCCTAATTGACTAACAAGTGTCACTAATGAAGGGGCAGCAAGAGAAATCCCACTAACAAATATGATACTAATGATGGTTAATCCAATTATGTTTGAAGTAACGCTCATCATGATTAGTGCGATAATCGAAAGAGTCAAGGCAACTTTAAGTACAAACAACACATTGAATCGTTTTGCTAGTTTTCCTGCAAAAGGTGACATTATCATTCCTAAAATACCAAAAGATCGAATGTAAATTAGTTTCTGACTACTCATTCCGAAAGAAGCGCTCGTAAGATACTCACCCAAAATAATATACATACTGACAAAAGACATTAATAAAACGAATGCAATCATATAGCTGAATATTAAATTTCCATTGGTGAAAATAGTATCAATCTTTTTCATGGGTTCCCATATATTTTTGGTTTGGTTATGAGCCACCCCTTTTGGTATAAACCACGATACTAGAAAGGCAGTAAAAATATATACTATAGAAAGAACATAAAATATTACATGCCAATGAGTATGTTCACTAACATATCCGCTAAATACCTGACCTACAATTCCAGCTACAAGAAATCCTGTGCTTATAAAACCAACTGCTCCTACTTTTTTATCATTTGGAAATACCTCAAGAGTATATGCAAGTGCTACTGGTGAAAATGTAGCCGCCGCAAGTCCCTGTAACCCTCTTAGTAGTAGAATTAAAGAAAAATCAGTAACCATTCCTAGTAGCAACGTTATAATACTTAATGAAAAAAGGCCCATAACGATCACATTTTTTCGTCCATATTTTTCTGATATAGCTCCATAGAAAAAACACCCTGTAGCAAATCCAATTGAAAAAATACTTGAAGTGATGCCTGCTTTGGACAATGAAATATGAAAATAATCACTGAAAAGACTAATAAGAGGTATTGTTAAATATAAACTAGACATAACTACCATCCCTGACCAAGATAAAATAATAGTCATCAGAGAATAATTTACTTGGTTTCCTGTAATTGCTTTGTTCATACAATAAATCACCCTTTTTAATTTGATTAACTTATAGTTAGATAATCTAATTAAATGATTAAAAAAATTAAACTGCATCAACAAAGCTACAGTTTAACGTTCCACCTCAAGTTTTCTTTGTATAGATGTTAATAATTTATTAACCAGCTTCTCAAAGACTTTTCGTTCATCGGGTTCCAAATCAATCATGTTAGAAGCACAAGACGACCAATAAGTTGGCAAAATCTCAGCAACAAAAGTACGACCTTCATCTGTTAAACTCACATAAATTTTCCTACGATCTTCTTTACTATGATTCCGTACGACAAGATTTCTCTTTTCTAACCAATCTATCATGGAAGTTGCCGACGCCCTCGTAATCCCTAATCGTTCAGCTATAGCAGAAGGAGTCGCTCGTCTTTCACCATGAAGTGTAAGTAATATTAGTAAGTCTAATTTACTTTCTGTAATTCCGAAAGGAGCCAGTTCAATATCCATTTCATCTAAAACGTAGTCACTTAACCACAATAACATTAATCCTAATTTTGCATCTTCTTTATCCGTATTACCTGAAGAAGTCGTTTGAATCAGCTCGATATACGGCTCTAGGCCTAATACTGGTAAATCATCTTCATTAGTGAACATTTTTTTAAATTTTGTCATTTAATCACCTTTTAATTAGATTATCTAACTATCTACCATTCTAACTAAAAATCTAAATTGATGCAAGAAGTATTATTACCATAAATTTCTTTAATCTAAAGCAACACAACAAGCATTAATCTAGAACGGTGCTTTCCTATATTTCATAGTTCTTGCTTTTTTCTGATTGAGGAATTTTTGCATAGCATCCAACACATGATCAGTGACACAAGCCCCACCCAACCCATTAATGAATACACCAACTTACAAAACAAAAAAGTACACCACTTATAAATAAGTGATGTACTAATTATCCTATAGTGTACGACAAGATAAGTTACTGTTTTTATAACAAAAACATACATTCACTTATCTTTAATATTACAAAGTAGTTGTCTTTTATTCTTTTTTTGTCAAAACCAACAGGTTCATTGTATAACTAATAACCAAAATGGCGTAGATAGTAAATATATGATCAATTTTTATAGAAGTGAGCTCTGATACAAGGTATTAGATTATAATCGACAAATATAAGATTAAGATCGTATGATATGCTGCCTTGTTCGCAGTACTTTCGCCTTTTCATCGTCAGATTTGGACAAGTCAAGATATATGGTAGTAGTACCCAAACAAGGTTGATAATTATATGTTTTACGAGACGTAAAGCAAAAAAAGAAAGAACATATGAGTGAGTCTCCTCGTTCTTTCTTTTTTATCACTGAACACGTGCTGTATTGACTTCAGATTCTTCTATATTTACTTTGTACAATTATTGAATAAATTTAGGATCTACTATACCTAAGCCACCGCCTTCCATTTCAATCTTCACTTTTGAAATACCTTCTAAATTAACATTAACCTTTATCTTTTCTTTTATCGATCCACTATCATAAATCAATTTATTATCTGCATAAATTTTCATATAACCTACCCCGAAAGAGCCCGCCGATAACTTTTTAACTGGTGCTAAATACGTTTCGAATCCTTTGTAATTTCCGTTTGCTAAGTATTCAACTGTATGATCTTGTACAGCCCCTCCACCATGATATCCACCAAGTTGATAGGATCGTTCAAACTTTTCTCCGGTACTGATTACAATAGAGCTTGGGTTATGGAAGAAGTGATCCTCATCACTCCCAATAGGTTTTACATCTTTTAAAGCGATGAATTTTGGAACATCACCAATATAAACGGACTTTGATTTTCCATCCCATGTCACTTTTTTCCCTAATGATTCAGCAACAAAACGCATTGGCACATAAGTAGTACCTTCATAAATAAAGCCAGATTGACCCGCTTGTGGTTTTTTTTCAACCTTATCAAAATAGTAATTGATTGTATCCTGAAATACGCTAATCTTTTTCAAATTGCTAGCCGCTTCCGTTGTTGAGAGGTATGTAAATGTTAATCCTCCTAATATAAAAAAGCCTAAATAACTTGTTACTATAAGTAATTTTTTCATATAGTCACTCCTTAATATAAATAGTTATATGTAATTATACCAAAAATTACATACTATATTCCGATATATTGTTCAAATATTGATCGTAGTGGAATTAGAAGTAATTGATTTAATTAAAAGGGAGTAATAGGTCTTTGTTCAATCCTACAATCTATTTATACAATTTTTATTACCCTTGTTTTAATCCCAAAAGCAGCAAGATTTATTTACGATAGGCACGTCTTTCAGCATATTCAACACATAGATAACATACCTTAATTTTTTCAGTTCTTTCATTCCGGTAATTTCTTAAATCAGCTGCTTTTCGTTTACAAAAATAACAAGCATTTTTAGGAGGTTTCGGAGTACTAGTTATTAATTAATATCGACTTCATTAAGGTTCTCCAATTCAAATATACTGTTTTAAATTTTAGTATAAATATTTCTTTTATTGTTAAATTACACCTTTTTAATTCCGTTTTTATTCTACCATATTCTTTAAGTGTTTTTAATCATACTCAATTAAATTCTAAACCTCAAAACATAGCATACTTAAATAACTGTCCGATTCTATTGCCATATACAAACCCCACATTCAAGGGGTTTGTATATGGCAATAAGACAGCTTTAATATTAATAAGTTCATGAAGAAATGTACTTAAACGAACGCAGGCATAAGTTTAACAAGACAAAACTTTTTAGACCCTCATTCGCATGTTTCGAAAGATGAGTTATCTTCGCATCAAGGGGAAAAATACTATTTTGTCTGATCATCTTAAAAGGCCTATTCCACACTTTTTAACGATTCAATCATATTGATTTTCGTAACTTTTCTTCTAAGAAGTAAATTAGAAACAATCGTCAGTAAGAATGCAAGCAATACAGAAACCAAAATGATTAAAATATTTAATTTATCAGGGATTTGCTGATGGGTACTTGATAGAGCCTTTACAATAATTTTATAAACATAACCACTGATTGGCAAAGCCACAATAACCGCGAATGAAGTTAATATGATGTTTTCCAAAAATATTAGTTTGTTTATTTTATTTTTTTGATAGCCTAGTACCTTAAGCGTTGCAAGCTCACTATTCCTTTCATAGATGTTTATGGAAGATATCGTATAGATAGCGCCAAAGGAAAGTATGATCGCACTTGTGATGAACATGATAAAAACAAAACTGTTTTGTTTCACAATGAATTGTGCTGATTTTTTCAAATCATTTTTATCAGCAATTGTATCTACATAACGATCTTGTTCAAAAAAGTTACGAACGTTCATAAGATCCGCCGCGCTATTTGCTTGAACTAAAAGCGAGGTTGGATTGTAGTCTATGTTAAAGCTCTTTAAGTACTCTGGTGTACTATAAAATGATGGATTCGAGTATTGTGTAGATATATTTAAAACTTTCATATCTACAGTAGTATTTTTAAGCTCTGGCGCTGTGAACTTTATTTTGATAAAATCCCCTTTTGAAATATGGTATTGATCCGCGTAAGATTTGGGTACAAGTAAACCGTTATTTTCTAAAGGGATGTTATCGTTCTTTTCATCAAAGAAATGAATGAGATTGTTATCTTCTTCAGTAACAATTAAAGTAGTATTTTCTTTTTCATTATCTTTGATGATTTCAATAGGAAAAGTCGATAAAAAATAACTTTCTTTCATACCAGGAGGTTGTTTTATCATATTAGGAGATGTACCGATCGTATAATCTACTTTTAGATCATACGTATAAACTTCTTCAATTTGATTAGCTACTTTTAGCAAGGATGCTTGAGTACCAAAAGCAGTAATCAGTAAAACCGTGCTAACAACAACACCAATTGAACTCGCTAAAGCCTTCTGTTTATTTAAAAATATATTTCTTAATATGAGTTTATTACTGTAGGAAATAGAACTCCAGAAGCCTGGAACTCTTTCTATCAATAGCTTTTTCATCTTCTTTGGCGGTTTAGGACGCATAGCTTGTGCTGCACGTTCTTTTAATATAGCTCTACCGCTTAAGTAACATGCTAGAACTCCAAAAGCACTTGAGAAAATAATCGGAGGGATGATTGAAAATAGAGAGAGTGAGAATTTAATGTCAGGTAAAGAATAGGCTCTCGCGCATGATGCCGTTACTAAAGGGATAAAAACAAAAGCGGCCATAACACAGCCAATGATTGAGCCTAGTATACTTGCAAGCACAGGGTATCCCATATAGTGAAGCATGATGTTGCTATTTTTCACACCTAAAGCCTTCATAATACCAACCTGAATTCTTTGAGAATCGATTGTCCTCGACATGACTAGAAAAAGGATAACCGCTTCAATCAAAAAGAGTACTAAAGGTATAACCTTACTCATTAAGTTATTATTATTTATCGTTTGATTGATTTTAGAATAATTCAAAGTCCGTTCCTTGTTTACTTGATCTAAATAACTAAGCTGTTTAGATTGTACCTCAATTGATTTGCCTAATTGTTCAATATCATACCCTTTTTTAGCATCAATGAGGACCTCATTATAATAAAAGCCATTTAAAATTTGAGGTAATGTCTCTTCGGCAATATAAGCTACCCCATAAGTTTTATGGTCTTGAATTTCGTTCTTTTTTGCATATTCTACATTCTCACCTAATCCACTAATTGTAAAATCAAAATTTTTGTCATTCGCCTTGATTGTGAATTGATCGCCAACACGATAATGATGTTCTTTTGCATAGTGAGAATCTAATAAAATCTCACCCTTGTTTAATGGGATATTCCCTTCAATGATAGTAGGCGTATTTATTTCATTGTTTTCAGGGATCGAATGAATTTTTAATGTAGTTTTGTAATCTTCAAAGGCTTGCGTTCCATCAAAGGTGTAACGTCCTTCAATTTTATGGATCCCTTCAATTTTACTCAAACGCGTCACATCATTTTTAGAAAGGTGACTGTAATACACATTTAAATCGCTTAAATGATGCTTTTGGAAGTAATCCTTCGTATAAGCACTTAGATTAGTGCTATACGTTACTAGTCCCGCATAGAAAAAAGCACCAACTGCGATAATAATTACTATGGCTAAAAATTGCCCCATAGATTGTTTGATGTCCCTCAATAATTTTAAAAACAATTTCATGTTTACCACTCAATCCCTTCAACACTTTGTTTTTCATTATTGATCGTGACGCTTTCGATGAATCCGCTTTTAACTTTAATAATTTTGTCTGCCATAGGAGCAATTGCTGAATTATGTGTGACCAAAACAACGCATTTCTTCGTTTCTCTGTTTAAATCTTGCAAAGTCTTTAATACGGACTTACCAGTTACATAATCTAAAGCGCCGGTTGGTTCATCACAAAGTAAAAGCAACGGATTTTTTGCAACCGCTCTAGCTATAGCAACTCTTTGCTGTTCGCCACCAGAAAGTTGTGAAGGGAAATTTTTGAGACGATTTTCTAATCCGACTTGATGTAAAATCTCCTTTGCATCCAGAGGGTGTTTACATACTTCAGTAGCAAATTCAACATTCTCGAGCGCGTTTAAATTCGGAATTAAGTTATAGAATTGAAAAACAAAACCAATTTTCTCACCACGATAGTCTGTTAACTTTTTGTCATTCAATCTTGTTATTTCTTGATTCCCAACAAATACTTGACCTGAGGTAGCCGTGTCCATACCACCAAGAATATTCAGAATCGTACTTTTACCCGCCCCACTTGCACCCAGTATAACGACAAATTCCCCTTCATATCGTTTTTGGTCAACGTCAAGTAACTCTAAAATAAACAACGATTGTCGTATATTTTAGAGTTACATTTTTTTACTTCACTTTTGTCGATACACGTTATCAAGAAGCCTTTGATCCTGGCAAAATAATAGAAATTTATATGCATTGCAAACGACTGTTTTTTGTAGCAGTTTCACCTGTATTGAACATGATGGTATTCCCTTCCTCACAGCTTCAAGATGTTTCCGTTGCGATTGCTGCTGCCATACCTCGGAATAAATTTTGCCTATAATCGACTGCCAGACGGTATATCTTTCTAATAATATATAAGCTGGCTAAATTAAATATATACATGTTTGGAAAAAAATACATTTTAAAAAAACCATTAATCATTAATGAAGTTTTATTTATAGTAGACATAATAAAATTATCGATTAAAAAAATATAAATGCGAGCTACGAGAGATTGGGTACTATTTCACCTAGCATTTTGCTGCTCTAACTGTTCTTTCTTTAAATCGTCCATAAAAAAAGCCACTCCATTTGTGATTAGTTACGTCACACGAAGCGGTTGCCTTTTCATACACGAAGGAGATCGTTTTATTTTTCAGAAAAAATAGTCTATTCAGTTAATTACATGGTATACTTTTCCTTATTAAATAAGGAGGTACAAGTCCAATGGTAAAAAAATAAAAATGAGAAAATCTCAAATTATTTTATTTTTTAAAATACACATGTAGATTTTCTCTTTCATACAATGAATATGTAAAGTAGAGGAGAAATAACATGTTAAATAAATTAACTGACTACTCCCACAGCTAAAGCAGTAGGGTTCTTATATACTTAAGAGAAGCGTTACAAAGCTCTCCACAGATGGTATTGTCATGTCCTGTGTACAACATCTTTGATTTATCTTCTGTTCTATAAGACTTTCTTATTTACACAACCGATGTTGTGTTGGCAATAAGTTTTAACGAAGGCAGGTAGCTCTACCTACGGAGGAATATCCCTCACTTGATTTGTTTGATACCCATGCTAAGAGGGAATGTTTTCTTTACTTGTCTTAAGTCTTCTATATGTTGATTGTGTAACGCTAAAAAAGTAGTAAACGTTTTATTGCATAAGTCTTGATTAGTATTTTGTAAGTTTGGTTCACTATTCATCAGTAAAAACGCACTATATAAATCTCGTTGTACGAGATGACTGCCAATTTGACACCAACGTTGATGGAGTTTTTTCTTTTCATAACGATCTGTCACATGGTTATACTGACTGGCTCTAAAAGTGATCGTATTTACTTTCTGTATCGTTTGTTTTGTGTAACCTAACTTTTGATTGATAATTTCCACTAACATGGCCGGGGATTACCCGCCACCCCTTTGTTTTTTGATTATTCACAATATATAATATAAACATATGTTCTATAAAGAAAAAAGCACTCCATTCCTCCCACCTCTGAAGAAGTGGGCTTCCTGAAGCTCACTTTTGTGAATGACCGTATTGTTCAATCCTATTAATTCAATAAATTAGTTGCCACTTCATCTAGTTGATGAGAGGGCTAAAAAATAACTCAGAAGTTCCTTCGAACTCCTGAGTTATTGTTTTTTATTTAGTTAAGGCCTTCATATCTGCCACGATCGTCTCAACTGGTACATCTGTAGTACCGTCATAATCCTTCACGACCATACCATCGGCATCCACTAAGTAGTAACTTGACATATGTACGACTTGGTCAGAATTCGGGTCGTTCTTTACTAATGAATTAAACGATTTCCTCGCAAACTGTTCAATATACTTTTGTTCATAGCCAGTTAATAGCTGCCATTTGCTTGCATCGGGCACTGAATACGTTTTCAAATAATTCGTTAAAACTTCTGGCTTATCAACCTCAGGATCAACACTAAAAGCTACAATTTGATAGTCTTCCAGACCTTTATCTTTAAGCGCCTTTTGAACCTCTGTCATGTTATACGTCATTGGTGGACAAATAGTATTACAATTAGTAAAGATGAACATCGCTAACCATGGCTTACCTTTTAAGTCATTTAGGCTAACCTTTTCATTATTTTGGTTTGTTACCGAAAAATCCTGTACTTCTATGTTCATTTCTGGTTCAAATTTATAGCTTCCACAAGCAGCAAGTATGCTACTTAATGTTAGTATCAATACGAGCATGACACTTTTCTTTTTCATTTATTTGCTCACTTCCCTTCCATTTACCATCGTAGTTAATTGTATAAATTAAAGTTGCTTAATACAAGATATGAGCTTATCATTTCACATTTTATATCCATTCTATGTATGTTATACAATTTTAGTATATTTAACCTCCTTTGCATTCCAGATAATTCACACTTTTTTTAAAAATTTTTCAAAGCTGTTTTTTACTATTTTGGTTATTTCCCAAGAGTTAAAACGTTTGTTATATAACAACATTTCATTACTTTCTATGCCCCTCCTCATCTGATGATGGAATAATAAACCACTTAAAAATTCTCTTTCACACTCAAATTTTCTACCACATTCAAAATTATCATTATTAAACTATTATAGGAATATTATTCTTATAGACAACACCATTCTCTTTCATGCGGTTTTTTTCTACTAAACCCTTATTATTTCTATGTTATTTCCGTATTCTAGAAATGATTAAAAATTATAAAAACTCAAAATTTAGTATTGCATTATAAGAATATACCCCATAAAATAAGTGAATATAACGGCGAATAGAAAAGAAATATGTCGTATAAAACAGAAATATATCACTTTAGGGGGAATAATAATGGCAAATGTTTCTGAACACAAAAATATAGAATCAATTGATTATAATGCAATTGAAGCTATGGAATCGTTCAACAAGTTCGTAAAAAAGAAGAATACCTTCCTTTTCTCGATCACAGCAATTTTTTTATTACTTTATATTTTATTGCCTATCCTTGCTTTCCAACCTGTACTACAACAAAAATTCATCGGAAATATTACGGGAGTTTGGGTTTATTCAGCTGGATTATTCATTATGACAATTGTTCTTTGTACAGTATATGTAAAAAAAGCAGCTTCATTCGATAAGGCTGCCGCAGCAGTACTAGCTGAGTATCAGGCGAAAGGTGGAAAATAAATGAACTTAGTATCCGTTGGTTTCTTCTTAGCAATCGTTGGTTTAACACTAGTAGTAACATATATCGCAGCGAAGCGGACGTCTTCTGCATCTGATTTCTATACAGCTGGTGGAGGTCTTAAAGGTTGGCAAAACGGCTTTGCGATCGCTGGTGACTATTTATCAGCTGCTGCATTTCTAGGGGTGTCCGGAGCGATTGCATTAACTGGTTTCGATGGTTTCTTCTTCTCCGTAGGCTATGTAGTCGCTAACTTAGTTCTTCTTTATGTAATTGCAGAACCTATGCGTAACTTAGGTCGATATACTTTAGCAGATATGCTTACTGCCCGCTTTAATGAAAAACGCATTCGTGGCGTTGCGGCGTCTGGAACAATTATTATCGTCATTCTTTATATGATTGCACAATTAGTAGGTGCAGGTGCTCTTATTAAACTATTATTTGGTATTGAGTACTGGATTGCAGTTTTAATCGTAGGTGTCATGATGACTACTTATGTTTTATTCGGTGGAATGACAGCTACTTCTTGGGTGCAAATTATTAAAGCTAGCCTTCTTTTATTCGGGACAGGCGTATTAGCTACATTAGTATTAATTAAGTTTGATTTCTCTCTACTGAAAATGTTTGATACGATTGCCACAGATCATGGTGAGAAATTCCTTGTTCCAGGGATTAAATATACAAGTACAATCGATTCCGTTTCAATGATGATGGCACTTGTATTAGGGACATCTGGGTTACCACATATTTTAATGCGCTTCTTTACAGTGAAAGATGCTAAAACTGCGCGTTCTTCTATTTCATGGACAACTTGGATTACAGCTATTTTCTTCTCACTAACTATTTTCTTAGGCTTTGGTGCATTAAATTTTGTAGGGATCGATAAAATTCTTGCTGAAAGTAAAGCTGGTAACACTGCAGCCCCTCTACTTGCTAATTATTTGGGCGGTGATGTGTTAATGGCATTTATCGGTGCAGTAGCATTCGCAACAATTTTAGCGGTAGTTTCGGGCTTAGTTTTAACAGGAGCTTCTGCCATCTCTCACGATATTTATGGTGAAATCATTAAAGGTGGTAAATTAACAGAAAAGCAACAAGTTGTAGCAGCTCGTACTGGCTCTATTTCTATTGCTATTGTATCTATTATCCTTGCGTTATTTGCGCAAAACCTGAATGTATCATTTTTAGTATCCTTTGCATTTTGTATCGGTGCTTCAGCAAACTTACCAGTTATTCTTTACACAATTTACTGGAAAAAATTCAACTCAACGGGTGCAATAGCAGCGATGGTTACTGGTTTAGTATCTTGTTTAGTGTTAGGTGCTATGGGGCCAAATGTATGGAGTCCTGTTGAAGGTACAGCCATTTTTGTTGGTAATCCTCTCGTTCCATTAGCCGTTCCAGCGGTTATTACGATTCCGCTTGGCTTTATCGCAGGCTATTTAGGGTCCGTTCTTTCTTCTAGTAAAGTACCACAGGAAGAAGCAGAACGTATTTACAAGGAAATTCGCGTTAAAGCAAACACTGGTGTATCGGTTTCTGATATCTCTCACTGACCCATTCCTAACATCCAAATTATTGAAAAAATATCTATCAATCATCCTATCCATATTAATAAAAAAACTCGATTTTTCATCGAGTTTTTTTATGTTTTCTTTCGAAATATTTCCCAATTTACTTATCTAGCAATACTATTCTCTTTCAAAAAAAATGAGAAAAAAAATGATTTTCACTAATTAAACAGTGTTTATTTTTCAAAAAAAACCATTTCTTTTTCTAATTTTTTTCCATATTCCTCGCTCGGAAATCTAGAATTGACCTACCTCTGTATATTTATCAGAATTTTCTAAAACCACTTTATTTCTTAGCTTTGTTACGTATATTCTCTTTCGAGACTTTTTTTTACGAAAATTATTTTTTCATAATTTTTCTGAAATGTATTGCAATTTTGTGAACTCTCTCATAAAATGAAGATGTGAATTCACTAATCTAGCAAAATCAAGTCTTTAAGCAGTAAAAATAAACACAAAATGGGGAATGTTAATGGGGAACAATAAAGCTAGCAAAAGTGTCGTGATTGACTATGACGCGATTGCAAATCAAGAATCATTTAAAGCGCTTGTTCGAAGGAAGAATTCATTTCTTTGGTTAATGACCGCGATCTTCTTAGCAGCATATATGTTGCTACCGGTTCTGACTTCGTACACGAAAATACTACACCAAAAGGCATTTGGGGAAATCACTTGGGTGTGGGTTTATTCAGCAGGACTTTTCATCATGACTTGGTCATTTTGTCATTTATATGTAGCAAAAGCGAATAGCTTTGATAAAGAAGCAAAGGCAATTATTGCTGAGTACGAGAATGGAGGTGGCAGCCGATGAATAACGGGATGAGTTTAACAGCCATATTCTTCTTCGTATCCATTGTAGGTTTAACATTAGTTATTACATGGTGGGCATCAAAACGAACTTCATCTGCAAGTGATTTCTACACTGCAGGCGGAGGGTTAACAGGCTGGCAAAATGGACTAGCCATCGCAGGTGACTACTTATCAGCAGCATCTTTCTTAGGAATCGCCGGTGCAGTTGCATTATTTGGATTTGATGGATTCTTCTTCTCTATCGGTTATTTAGTAGCTTACTTAGTGGTTCTATACATCGTCGCTGAGCCATTACGTAATCTTGGTAAATTCACATTAGCTGACATGATAACAGCACGTTTTGATAGCGCTAAAGTTCGTGCTACAGCAGCTTTAAGCACTATTACAATTGTATTATTCTACATGATTGCACAACTAGTTGGTGCAGGAGCACTTATTCAATTACTTTTAGGAATTGATTATTGGATTGCAGTTTTAATCGTTGGTTTTATGATGACGACATACGTACTATTCGGTGGTATGACTGCAACATCTTGGGTACAAATTATTAAGGCTTGTCTTTTAATGTTAGGTACAGTTATTATTTCATTCCTAGTATTAAAAGAATTCGGCTTTAGCATTGCAACGATGTTCAAAGAAATGGGAACTGCAACTGATAGCGGTGCAGCTTATTTGAATCCAGGTCTTAAATATACAAATGGTATTGATACTATTTCAATGTTAATCGCTTTAGTATTAGGTACAGCTGGTCTTCCACATATCCTAATGCGCTTCTTTACAGTAAAAGATGCGAAAACAGCTCGTTCATCAGTTATCTGGGCTACTTGGATTGTAGGTATCTTCTACATTCTTACAATCTTCTTAGGCTTCGGTGCAGCTAAATTCGTTGGTAAAGAAGATATTATTGCTGCAAACGCTGCTGGTAACATGGCGGCTCCACTTCTTGCGGAAGCACTTGGTGGCGACATTCTATTCTCATTCGTATGTGCCGTAGCATTCGCAACAATCTTAGCGGTAGTAGCTGGTCTTGTACTTTCTGGCGCATCTGCCCTATCACATGATATTTACGGTCAAATTATTAAAAAGGGCAAAATTACAGAAAAAGAGCAAGTACTTGCAGCTCGTATCGGTTCCATCACAATCGCTGTTATTTCAATCCTTTTAGCACTTGGTGCACAAACATTAAACGTAGCATTCTTAGTATCACTAGCATTCTGTATTGCAGGTTCAGCTAACTTACCTGTAATCATCTATACGATCTACTGGAAACGCTTTAATACAGCTGGTGCTATAACGGCAATGTTAACAGGTCTAATCTCTGCTTTAGCTCTTGTTGCTGTTTCACCAAATATTTGGAATCCAGTTGAAGGAAAAGCAATTTTCGTAGGTGATCCGTTAATTATGTTAACGAACCCAGCAATCATCTCTGTTCCACTTGGCTTCCTAGGCGGCTTCATCGGAACAATGCTTTCTAAGGAAAAAGATGATAAGAAATATCGTGAAGTCGATGTTAAAGCGAACACGGGTATTTCTGTGCAGGACGTATCTCACTAATAATACGACAACCGCCTCGTAAGTTAACACTTACGAGGTTTTACTTTTTCTTCCTTATTAGGTACTATATTTACAAACGACAGTTGGGGGTAAGAAAACATGACAAACTCAAATGCAAAAAAGAAACGTATGCATGTAAAGCGCACTAAAGGGAAGGACGTTGAAAAAAATCGTCAAACTTCCTCTTTCAGTACACATGAGCGTGTAACGAAAACGAAAAAAGAAAGCATTGAACAAAATTTTACAAAGCACAAAAAACACAACCACATTGAGGATTGTTAGTGGTTGTGTTTTGCTTGTAATGAGACATTTTGATGTTTAGAACTAATAAGTTTTGGAATAAAGTACAACGGATATAGTAATAGAAAAAGGTTTGGTATCCACCACGTAAGATCAAAATCAAGTTTTATTGTCCAAAAAGCAATCGCCTGTAATCCAGAACAACTTGTAAGTGTTAAAAATACTAAGGCAAAAGCTCTCCACTTTTCATTTTTTATTTTAAATAGACAGAGACTAATAAAACCAGTAACTGAAAATCAATTATGCCTCGCATAATTGCGTCTGGAATCGGCTTTGTGCTTGAACAAAGAACTCCTTTCCGATTCCGTGACATCCGCCGGAGGCTTTAACTTCTTTCAGCGGGTGTCCAAACACCCGCTGAAAGAAGTTAAAATATCTAGCGGGAAAAACGACCAATTCCATATTACTAATAATTCATTTTGATAATCCTTATATAAATACTCTTCTGGAATCAAATGAAAAAAAGTGACAAGCCAATACAGTATAAAAAAGAAGTCTGTACATAAAAATAGTATTTTTAAAGTTTTACTCATTTACAGCCCCCATTTAATTTTCTTCATGAACGTTACCATTAAGAATACCAAGCATAAGAATGTCCACCATTTCCTGCATAGTATCCTGAAGTGAAATCATATTTCTGCGTTTGAATGCATGATCCATCAATCTATAAAGCCCACCAATATCGACTTCTATAAATATCTCTTTATTAAATGAACGTATTTGATTTGCGACAATCCCTTCATCAATTAACGAAATAATGCCTGTCCATTGTTCTTGAATAAATTGATCAACTGTTTCCCATTGCTTTGGATAATAGCGTTGAAGCTCCTCTAAATACTGGAGCTGAGCAAATGTAAAATCAGCTGGAATTAATACAAGACATTTCTGTAGTTTTTCTAGAAGATTTAACGATGAATCATGCAGTATTTCATTTTCTTTCAACTTCAATTCATGGATTGTAAGATCAATCATGTCGTTGAGTAATTCTTCCTTTGATGGATAGTAACTATACAATGTTTTCGTGCTCATACCTAGTTGCTTTGCCAAATCCCCCATCGTAAATCGGAATCCTTTTCGTTCAGCTTCACTTATTGATTCTTTTAAAATTCTATCTTTCAACACGATCACCTGCTCTCTGGAAAATGAAAAAAGTTAGTTTAGAATGAAAATATTGTCAATTTAATGCTTCCACTTCGCTCAGCTATAGCGATTCGGGCGCTTTTACCGCGTTCAACTCTATCGAAAATTTGAAAAAACACAGCTGCTCTTTAAAAGAACAGCTGTGTTTTTTGTTATAAATTATAAAATATTGTCGTATTTCTTGTAATGATACGCGCCGCTTCCTCTGTTGTAAGCCCCTTTACCGAAGCAATAACCTCCATGGAATGATCCATCATCCATGGGGATGTTTGTCTATTGTTAAAAGAACCTTCGAATGGCCAAGGTCCATCTGTTTCTACCATCATTAGCTCGATTGGGTATTTTTTGATTAGATCTTGAATTTCAGTCTCATACGTACAATCAGGCGTCACAGAAATGAAATACCCATTATGAATCATCCGTTCAATCTCTTCCTCATCGCCTTTAAACCAATGAAAATGCGCTTTCTTTACATGATGTTTTTCTAGCAGGTCACAAACAATGGCCGCATCCTCATAAACAGCATGTAACACAATCGGTTTGTTTAATTCCTTTGCCAATACAATAAACCGTTCTAGCAACACCTCATACGCACGATCATCAATAGCCTTCTCCTGCCTCAAATAATAAGGCAACCCTACCTCGCCAATTGCCACCATGTCATGAGCGTGTTGACGTATCCAATCGAATAATGCCTCTTCCTCCGCATTACTAGGTAACGGTTGTTCAGGATGAAAGCCAAACGCCGCCTTTACTTTAGAATAGGCTTTCGACAGCTTCAACGTCTTTTCACATGACGGTAGATTCATGCTTACGGCAATGACATGTTCCGCTTCTTCTAGCAAAGGAGGTATGTCGTTTTTTTTATACTGATCTAAATGAATATGTGCATCAATCAACATTCGCCTCATCCTTTTCTTCTTTTAAATACGAGAATAATTGTTGCTTCAACGCCGTAAATGAAGCGGAATGGCGGATTTCTTCTTGTCGTGGCCTTGCAAAAGGTACGATTATTTCCTTTTTCATCGTCGCTGGTCGTTTTGTGAGTACAATAATACGATCAGCTAAAAACAGAGCTTCCTCAATATTATGTGTAACGAACAATATAGATTTTCTATATTTCTCCCAAATCGATAATAGCCACGCCTGCATTTCAAGCCTTGTAAACTCATCCAGTGCAGAAAATGGTTCATCTAAACATAAAATAGGTTTATTACTGACAATTGCACGAATAAACGATACCCGTTGTTGCATACCACCCGACAGTTCATTAGGAAATGCATTTACAAATGCTGCGAGCCCCACTTTATGTAACCATTCCTTCGCAACGTTGACATTAGGTTTTCCATGGAGCTCCTCAACCATCGTGACGTTTTCTATGATCGTCCGCCACGGTAATAAACATGGCTGCTGAGGCATATAGCCAATCGTTCCTCTTTTTTTCTGGATATCTGTGCCGTTTAATAAAATAGCACCTTTATCAATAGAAGAAACACCACCAATTAATTGAAAAAGTGTACTTTTCCCACTGCCAGACGGACCGATAATCGCCACAAATTCCCCGTCCTTCACCTCAAAAGATAAATTACGGATAACTGGAAGGGAATCAAAGGATTTATCAATGTTTTGAATGCTTAGCATAGTTTCCTCTCCCCTTCACAACAAGTTTTTCTAGTAATCGAATAGCACTAAATAATAATAAACTTAAAAATACGATGGCAAAAATCGCTACAAATACACGATCCGTTCGAAATGAAGATTGTGCCAATGTCATATAAACGCCAATCCCCATTTTCGCTCCTAACCATTCCGCAATAACAGCCCCCATAACGCTATAGGTAGCAGCAATCTTTATGCCTGAAAAAATTGCTGGATACGCATAAGGCCATTCTAACTTCCAAAAGGTTTGGGCTTTCGTTGCACCGATCATCTCAAAATAATGCTTTAGCTCAGGCGAAGTTTGACGAAAGCCGTCCATTGCCGAAATAACAATAGGGAAAAAGCACACGAGACAAATAATAATGAGCTTTGGCAATAAACCGAAGCCAAACCAAATGATTAATAATGGTGCTAGGACAAGTACCGGGACATTTTGCGACATAATGAGAATAGGATAAAATAGCTCCCTTATAAACGTAAAACGATGTAATAGCACCGCAACTGTTAGCCCACATAATATCCCGATAGCAAGACCAAGAAGTGCTAATTGGATCGTAGCTAAAGCATGCGGCACAAACATCTCATACGATTGAAAGCCCTCTTTCAAAATGGCACTCGGTGCAGGCAAAAGCCAATGTGGAATATCAGCAAAACGGACAATTAGTTCCCATATGAATAAGAGGAAGGCGATAAAAATTATCGTCCTTCCTTGTTTAACAGCCTGCTTCATCCCTTGTATTTCTCCGTTAGCGTATCCATTGTAATACCGGATGGCTGATATAAAATTTTCACTTGCGTAATGACATTGATTGCGCCAAGCTCGATCATCTTGGCATTCATTTTTTCAATAATTTGCAGCAAAGTCGTAAGCTCGCCTTCCATTGTCGTTTCTAATGGATGAACTTCATATTTCACCCCTGAAGTGTCGATCACTGCAATCGCTGCATCGACAAACGGGATCACATCTTCATATGTTTCAGTTTTCGGGATAATTTGTACACTTATTAAAGAGTTTGCCATATTACTTTGTCCCCTTTTTCGGTAAAAAGTCGTTTGTAAATGCTTGTTTTGCGTTAAATTCGCCCTCTAAAACTTTGTTATCGGCCATCCATTTCGCGTAGTTTTCCCAGACAGCTAATTTTTGCTCGCCCCATTGTGCAGCGTCGTCTTGATACTTATCTGCTAGCCATTCCTGACTTTTATGCACAAGGTTCTTATCTAAATCAGGTACCGCTTCTAGTAAACTATCAGCTGCCTCATTAGGGTGTTTTATTGCATATTCATAGCCCTTTGCTGCAGCAGCGACAAAAGCTTTTACCGTCTCAGGATTATCCTGAATCATTTTTTCATTTGTAGCAAGCACAGGTGTGTAATAATCTAATTGCTCACTATAATCTGTTAAATAAAGCATGTTCAGCTTTTCGCCGCGAAGTTCTGCTTCAATACCTGTCCATGCATAATAAATCCACGCAAAATCAATATCTTTTTTCATCATAGTGAAGAAATCTAAATCGCCTGCATTGACGATATCTAACTTATTAATATCCGCATTTTTTGTTTGCATAAGTGATTGTAGTACAGCCTTTTCAAGCGGTGCACCCCAGCCACCGTAAGTTTTCCCTTCAAAATCCTTTGGTGACGTAATGCCTTTTGATGCGGTAGATGCGAAACCCGAAGTATTATGTTGTATAATCGCTGCAATCGATACTAATGGTACATCCTGCACACGCGCCTGTGTAATTCCTTCCTGATAGCTTACGCCAAACTGAGCCTTTCCTGATGCTACAAGCTGATCTGCACCCGTTTCGCCAGGTAATAAAATATCAACATCTAAACCTTGTTCCTTAAAGTAGCCAAGTTTTTCAGCTACATATAAACCTGTATGATTTGTGTTCGGTGTCCAATCAAGAACTACCGATACTTTTGTTAATCCTTTAGCATCCTTTTTAGCCTCTTTTTCGCTACAGCCCACTAATGTAAAAAGTGCAACCATTAGGACCAATAACCATTTTTTCATGCTGAATCCTCCAAGTAAGTAGTGTGAAAGTGTTCATAAATGAATGTCTTTACCAGAGGGAAACAAAAGTCTGAAAACATAAAAAACGCCTAGGATTCCTCCCAGACGTTTTACAATCAGTATCAAAAATTTTCTTTTTTGAATAGATGTTCCCTACGCTGGTACGAGCCAAATCAGGTTCAAAGGGTCAGCGTCTATCGGACACAATCTCAGCTGGCAACTACCAGCCCCCCTACATTCTTTCCATATGAACTTTTCGATGATTATTATACCCATATCAATCCGGAAATGACAAGGGTCTGTTTACAGATAGTGATGAATTATTATTAAGCTGCCTCATTTCTAATCATCTAACTGCTATGGCCCTTCATTGAGGTATTTCTGTTATAACTAGGTATAAAATTCAAAAAATTCTTTAAACACATTGACAATGGAAACATATTACAATAGAATTTGATTGACCAATCAATCATTTATTTTGGAAGGAGTATCTAAAATGGAAACTAAACTTACTAATGATGAGAAAAAGAAAAGAAAAAGATCTACTATCTTAAACGCTGCCATTAAATTATACAGTGATACTGGTTTTGCGGAGACAAAAGTTGCCGACATATCAAAAGAAGCTGGTGTTAGTTTTGGTACCGTATTTACGTATTTTGATTCAAAAGAAGCGCTTTATGAATCAGCTATTTTGGAGCCATTGAAGGAAATCAAACCTTATTTTATTGAAATAGGAGAACACTTTAAAGGTGAGCCTCTTGAAGTTGTGAAGGAAATGATAGATTGTCATGTACAGCTTTTTTCAATGAAAAGTGAATACTTACGTCTCATTCAGCAGGTTCTTGCAAGACCTGATCGTTTCCCAAAACTTTTTAAAGAACTAGATGATTTCGTAAAAGTATTTATAAACAGTATTTATCCGGTTGTTGAAGAAGGTCAAAGGCTTGGTTACTTTTATGAAGAATCACCTTCATTAATTGCTGAATCGTACTTATCCATCTTAAACGGAATGCGTTTAACATTTATTGATGAATATACAAACGTGATGCGGAAGGATATATCGAGACAAGCTCTAAGATTATTTGGGCCTATCAAAAATAACTAAGCCTTCTCCCCCTTTGCCCAGCCAGGACCTGTAGACAATATAGTATTAAATAGGAGTGATTATATGAAATTGAGAGATATCCATCCCAACATCAAACTTCGCCTAGTCATGCAATTTCTAGGCGGTCTTATTTCTATGGCTGTTATCCCTTTTCTGGCTATTTATTTTACTCAAAATATCGGAGCTACTAAAACGGCTATTATTCTTATAATAATTGTCATTAGTGGGGTCCTTGGAGGGTTTATCGGAGGGCATATTTCAGATAAAATTGGGCGAAAAAAAATAATGATTTATTCTGAGATTGGACTATTACTTTCGTATCTGTTTATAGCACTTTGTAATTCCCCTTGGTTTAACCTTCCTTATACTTCTGCAGCATTCTTCATCATTAATATGTTTTGTGGAGGCATGTTTCAGCCAGCTGCACAAGCTATGATGATTGATGTTACTAATTCTGAATCGAGAAAGCTCGTATTTACAATTAGCTACTGGTTAGGGAATTTATCAACTGCAATTGGTGGAATCGTTGGGGCATTTCTTTTTAAAAACTACTTATTTGAATTATTTATTGGGATCTCACTAGTCACTTTGTTATCTGTTTTTATGACTGTATTTTTCATCACAGAAACTTATTCACCAGAGCCTTCACCTAAGTCTTCTCATCATAAGAAAAAATCTTCATCCGTAGAAATGTTTCAAACTTATTCAACCGTTTTAAAAGATAAGCTATTTATGTTTTATATTTTAGGAGCAATCTTGATCTTTACCTTGGAACAGTCTTTATCAAACTATATTGGGATTCGTCTCGAAAAAGATATACCTCAACATTCAGCTTCTTTGTTTGGAATAGATTTCATTGTAGATGGCACAAAAATGCTTGGTTTTCTTCGAACAGAGAATACTATTCTTGTAGTTCTCCTCTCAAGTGCTGTATTATTCTTGTTAAAAAAATGCAGTGATCGCTGGACTCTTGTTACAGGTATGTTGATCTTTTCTATATGTTTTAGTATCTTTGCTTCTTCAAATAGCGTATTGATTCTTTTTATTGCCATGTTTATTGGAACAATTGGTGAGCTGATGTTTGTGCCCATTAAACAGGCGATGATAGGAGAACTTGCCCCTTCTAACGCTCGTAGCACCTATATGGCTTTTAATAGCTTAACTACCTATGGAGCAATGATTATAGCTTCGTTATTGATCATCGTTGGACAGTGGATTCCCCCTATATATATGAGCGGGTTGCTCCTTATTCTAGGATTAACTGGTACATTTTTGTACTACATAATAACAAAAACGCTATACGCTAAAGTTAGTGAAAGGGATGATAGAAAAGTACCTGTTTCTAATTAAGAGAAGCAACAAATACTGTGAAGCTAAATAGAGAAAGTCTTTCTAATCCCCTAAAGAACCTAAACGTTGCGGCCAAAGAAACCGATGCCTTTGCCGGTATTTTATTGGCTTGCTTCGATGAACTAGCCCTACAAAAATTTCGATGAATTTGACCTTGATCAAACGTATAAATTGTTAATTGACTTATTAGAGAAAAAAGAAACAATTAGAGTTTAATTTAACTTTGATTGTTCATGTGAGGAGAAAAACAATGAAAAAAGCAATCATTTTTTTATGGAGCTTTCTACTCCTACTAACCCCTTTTTCTGCTTCTGCTAAAACGGAAGATACTAAACAAAAAATAACAAAGTTTATGGAAGAGTCTTTAGATATGTATAATATTCCCGGCGCATCATTGGCGATATTAGAAAACAGGGAAACGATTTATCAAAATCAATGGGGTATTTTAAGTGATGGTTCAAATGTAACAGCAAACACACCGTTTCTTATCGGTTCTTTAAGCAAACCAATTACATCTCTGGCTATTATGATGTTAGTGGAAGATGACAAAATAAGGCTGGATGAACCGATACAGTCCTATATTCCATCGTTTACCTATCAAACGGACAGTTCAAAACAAATTACAGTTTTGCATCTATTAGAACAAACAAGTGGTATTAGTGAACCTGACGGCCTTAAAGTGACGGACAAGGATTGGCCGAAAGAGGGGGCGATCAATCAAGCTATAAAAGGACTTAGTGGTGTAGCGTTATCTCACGAGCCTGGTGAGGTTTATGAATATAACTCTGCTAACTATTTACTCTTAGGGGCAATTATTGAAAATGTTTCGAACCAAACCTTTTCAGAGTTTTTGAATATGAATATTTTCACCCCGCTTGGTATGGAAAATTCCGCTGCTGATTATGAAAGTGCGGTAGAAAAAGGATACATACCTGGTTTTGAGTCATGGTTTGGTAGACCAGTTGTAAGTGATGGATTTTATGATCATGCAGGAGCACCTTATGGCTATATTGCGTCAAGTTCAAATGATATAGCGAAATTTTTAAAATTTATGTTAGAGGGCGGAGACTTATTATCAGAACAAAACCTTGAGTTATTAAAAACTTCTCCAGAAGAAGGTAAAACATACGGTTACGGTTGGCATTTTTCTAAAACAGAACATTTCCCTTTCCATGGAGGAGCAACATCTGATTTTAGATCGCAAATGTTTTTTATACCTGAAGAAAATATTGCAGCAGTACTTTTAACCAATAAATATAATTTTATAGAAGATGCTCAAGTTTCTCATATAATGAATGGAATTCGATCCATCCTGAACGGAAAAGGACCAGATGAATTGCCTGTACAAAGCTATAGTATCCAATTGAGTATACTGGGAGTTACATTACTCTTAGCTATTTTTACGATTATCCATTTCTTCAGACTTAGAAGAAATAAGGTTCTAAACAAAAAATTACCGTTCACTGTTGGAATCATTTCACTCCTCCTAGCTGTGGGATTGATCCCACTATTTGTTTATGTTATAGGTACCCCATGGAAAAGTATTAGGTTCTTCGCACCGGACATATCATTATTAATCTATTGTTTGGTAGGAATATTTGCTCTTAATGGAATTATGACTTTAATTATAACAATTCTTAAAAAGAAAATTACCTAAGCATATCCTTGGGCAAAACACTAAAAAAATATTCAATTATAAGCGCGCTTTAATTAGCAAGGATCACAAAAATTATCAAACGTTTTTATAAAAGGATGATACAATTATGAGGTTTATTTCAATTTATAGAAGGTCATCCGATGTTTCAACGAGTAAAATAGTTTGTGAAATAACGCACTTAAACTCCCATGAAAGAACTTAACCATCTTTCATTTTCTGTGGTGTGGCGCTGGTTTTTGCGCTACATGGATGGCTAACGGGTACTTCAGTTAAATATTCCATTTGCAAAATATCAAACATAAAACAGAGTTGATTCTACACATTTTGTAGATTAACTCTGTTTTTATGTTTTATCTGCAACAATCTTTTAGAAAACAGCCTAAAAATAAATCAATTTATTATCACTCTACAATTCTCCCATCTTTAGATTGAATAAGTTAGCCAAAGCACAAAGCTGATTAGTTTCAATTTACATAAAAAAGCCCAGCTCTCACAAGGAGCTGGGCTAGAAAATCAATTTTATTTCTCTTCTTTTTTGACCGTGAAGACATGTGAAATGGCACCGTCTGTAGCAATATCTACTTTAAAGGAGCCATTGGAATGTCGATCTGCTCGAGTTAATGCTTGTACGTCAAGGATTTCTTGAACGCCTTTTTCCGTCTCGATCGTTAGCTGATCCTCATTTGTTACTTTTACGACAGCCACGATTCGATGCGGGTTCGATTTTAACTCTGTTAATACTTTTAAGCCGCGTTTTGCACGGCTAGTCATTTCTACTTCGGCTACATTCATTTTCTTCACAGCACCGCGTTGCGTAACAATTGCCACATAGGACGTTTCATCTGGCGGTAAAACATTGATGCCGACTAATGCTTCTCCGTCTTTCAGTGCAATCCCTTTGACGCCACCTGTTTTCACACCTGTTACTGGTAATTCCTCGATTGGGAAACGAATTGCATAGGCAGTATCTGTCGTTAACATTAGTTCTACCTCGTCCGTCACAATACTTGCAAAAATCATTTCATCGCCTGACTTGACATTCATCGTTTTTATCGGCTTCGAATAGCGTGTTACAGCATAATCTGCTACAGATGAGCGTTTAATTTGTCCATCTTTCGTAGCAGTTAAAATATACGTATTGGCCTGTTCGAATGTCTCAAAACCATATACAGCAATAATAGATTCATCTTCTCCGGTTGGCACAATACTTGAAATATGCTGACCAAGATCCTTCCAACGAATATCAGGTAGCTCATGGACAGGCTGATAAATATAATTGCCTCGATTTGTGAACAGCAGTAGATGATGCTGTGTATTTAAATTTGCTTCATATAATAAATAATCGGAATCCTTCATTGCAAAATCCTGACCGTTTGAAGCTGCATGTGAACGCGTAGATGTTCGCTTAATATAGCCATCCTTTGTAACAGTCACTACGACCTCTTCACTTGGTACAAGGACATCTAACGTAATTTTAATTTCTTCAATTTCTTGCTCGATTTTTGAGCGACGAGGCTCTGCAAAGCGCTTTTTAATGTCGAGCAATTCTTGTTTAATGACACGTATAAGCTTTGCTTCACTATTAAGAATCCCTTCAAGCTTGGCGATCAGTTTATTTAGTTCATCTTGTTCATTGCGAAGCTCTGTAATATCTGTATTCGTTAATCGGTATAATTGCAAGCTAACGATTGCCTCTGATTGTACTTCTGTAAAGTCAAATTTCGCCTGTAAATTCGTTTTTGCATCTCGTTTATCATTCGACGAACGAATCGTTGCAATGACTTCGTCTAAAATAGACAATGCCTTTATCAAGCCTTCAACTATATGCGAACGATCTTTAGCTTTTTGCAAATCATAAATAGAGCGGTTCGTCACGACTTCCTTTTGATGGGCAATATAAGAATCCAATAGCAATGGCAATGTCATCATTGTCGGACGACGATTATGGATAGCAATCATATTAAAATTATAGGCTACTTGTAAATCAGTTGTTTTAAACAAGTACTGTAAAATCCCTTGTCCTGGAACATCTTTTTTCAGCTCAATGACAACACGTAGGCCAGTACGATCTGATTCATCGCGAATTTCTGCAATTCCTTCCAGTCGTTTATCCACGCGCTGCTCATCGATTTTCTTCACAAGATTTGCTTTATTGACATCATACGGTAATTCCGTAATAACGATTTGCTCTTTGCCACCTTTAATTGGCTCAACGGCAGCTTGAGCGCGCACAATAATTTTACCGCGTCCAGTCTCATATGCTTTTTTAATACCGTCGACACCTTGAATAATCCCACCTGTTGGGAAATCAGGACCTTTAATAACGGTCATTAATTCATCAACAGTGGAGTTTGGCTTATCTAAGCGCATAAGAACACCGTCTAGTACCTCATCAAGTGCGTGAGGTGGAATGTCGGTCGCATAACCGGCCGAAATACCCGTTGAACCGTTGACTAATAAGTTCGGGAAACGAGCTGGTAAAACAGTCGGCTCCATATCCTGATCATCAAAGTTTGGTACAAATTCAACGGTTTTCTTGCCAATATCGCGGAGCATTTCCGCTGCAATAGCAGAAAGCCTTGCTTCTGTATAACGCATCGCTGCTGGTGGGTCACCATCAACAGAGCCGTTATTCCCATGCATTTCAATCAACATATGGCGCGCCTTCCAATCCTGACTCATGCGCACCATTGCTTCATAGACTGAGCTGTCACCGTGTGGGTGATAGTTACCGATAACATTACCGACAGTTTTGGCTGATTTACGGAATGGTTTATCGTTCGTATTGCCCTCTGTAAACATCGCATATAAAATACGTCGTTGCACAGGCTTAAGACCGTCACGTGCATCTGGCAACGCGCGGTCTTGAATAATATATTTACTATAGCGACCAAAGCGGTCACCCATTACTTCTTCTAAAGGTAAATCTTGATACTTTTCCGTACTACTCATGCTTGGTCCTCCTCTTGTTGGATGAATTCATTTTCTAAAATATTTGAATCATCCTCCATACCGAAGTCTACATTAGCTTCGATCCATTTACGGCGTGGCTCTACTTTATCGCCCATTAATGTTGTCACACGTCTTTCAGCACGTGCACCATCTTCAATCGTTACACGAATTAATGTACGCGTATCAGGGTTCATCGTCGTATCCCACAGCTGGTCAGCATTCATCTCACCAAGACCTTTATAGCGCTGTAATATGTAACCCTTTCCAACTTTTTTAATGGCCGTTTGTAAATCATTTTCGGTCCAAGCATATTCAATCACTTCTTTTTTACCAGTGCCTCTTGATATTTTATAAAGCGGTGGTAATGCGATAAATACCTTTCCAGCTTCGATCAATGGTCGCATATATCGATAGAAGAACGTTAGCAGCAACACTTGAATATGCGCTCCGTCCGTATCGGCATCGGTCATAATCACGACTTTGTCATACGCTGCATCCTCGACCGAGAAATCTGTTCCGACGCCAGCACCAATAGCATGGATAATCGTTGAAATCTCTTCATTTTTCATAATATCCTGAAGCTTTGCTTTTTCAGTATTAATAACTTTACCACGCAATGGTAAAATCGCTTGGAACGTACGATCTCGCCCTTGTTTTGCAGATCCTCCTGCAGAGTCCCCTTCGACTAAATACAGCTCGTTTTTCGCCGCATTTCGTGATTGTGCAGGTGTTAATTTTCCGGAAAGAATCGTACTGCCTTTTTTGCTTTTCTTGCCGTTTCGTGCATCTTCCCGTGCTTTACGAGCGGCTTCACGTACTTGCTGCGCACGAATAGCTTTACGCACAAGAGATGCAGACAATTCAGCGTTTTCTTCAAGCACATATAAAATTTGCTCCGAAACAACACTATCTACCGCTGAACGTGCCTCACTAGTTCCGAGCTTACCTTTCGTTTGACCTTCGAATTGTAGTAAATGCTCTGGTATACGAACAGAAACAATCGCAGCTAAGCCCTCACGAATGTCTGTCCCTTCAAGATTTTTATCTTTATCTTTTAATAGGCCAATTTTTCGCGCATATTCATTGAAAACACGTGTTAACGCAGACTTGGCACCTGTTTCATGTGTACCACCATCACGAGTACGAACATTATTAACAAATGAAAGGATTGTTTCTGAGTAACCATCATTGAATTGGAAGGCGAATTCTACTTCAATATCGTCTTGAATCCCTTCCACATACTTAACAGGATGCAGGACATCCTTCTCCTCATTCAAATAAGCAACGAAAGCTTCAATGCCGTTCTCATAAAAGAAAACATCACCTTTGCCTTCCTCGCGTTCATCAATTAGCTCAATTTTCAAGCCTTTTAATAAAAATGCGGACTCTCTTAAACGTTCTGCAAGCGTATCATAATTGAATTTTGTTACAGAGAAAATTGTGTCATCTGGTAGAAAATGTACATGTGTTCCTGTCTGTTTTGTTTGTCCTATTTGTTCTAATGTTGTAACAGGATGGCCACCGTTTTCAAAGCGTTGACGATACTTTTTACCGTCACGATGAATCGTTACTTCTAAAAAAGTGGATAAAGCATTTACAACAGAAGAACCTACACCATGTAAGCCACCACTTGTTTTATAGCCACCTTGCCCGAATTTACCACCAGCATGTAAGACAGTAAAGATAATTTCGGGAGTGGGTTTCCCCATCTTATGCATACCTGTTGGCATTCCACGGCCGAAGTCTCGAACGCTGATACTTTGATCTTTATGAATATGGACAATGATATGAGAACCAAAGCCAGCCAGTGCTTCATCCACCGCATTATCTACGATTTCATATACAAGGTGATGAAGTCCACGGCCATCTGTAGAACCGATATACATGCCGGGTCGTTTTCGTACCGCTTCTAATCCTTCTAATACTTGAATGGCGTCATCATTATAGACGCTTGGTGACTGTTTATTCGCCAAAAAATTCCCCTCCAAAAAACAAAACGCATGTTCTATTTATGTTCTCTTCCTAATAATAATAGCATTTCCTGTCAATAGCTAGTGACAGACCCAATAAAATTTTAAAATTTCCTCACAGCTTTGTCGTTTTGAGCATGTTACCGGAAGAAAAAGTTGCAATATATGCATTATTATGTATTCCTAACTATCCTATTCCCTAGACGCAGGATCATAAACATTAGTTCCATAAATAAAACAACATATGGCTAACTTCTGGTCATTTCTCTCATTCAAATCGATGCCGATCGGTATAGGTTTTGGTCTTCCATACAGAAGCATTTGAAAATCCACTGAAAAATATACAATACAGTACTTCATAGCTTCCTTCTGTCTATTTGAAAATTCATACTAACTTACTCTAGAAATTAAAGATAGACTTCTATTCTACCAAAGGAATGGATGATTGACAAAATTGCCTTTTTACCTATATTTTTAGAAAGGGCTTTCATGCTGCCAACATGAATCATGTCAAAAAGCCTAACATATAATCAAATACATATTAAAATCCTTGAAAAATAGTTATCTTTTATAATGAATTCAAGATACACGAAGAAATCTCCTTCATGTCATTGTAGATTGTAGAGAAAAAGTGTAGAATATTTATTACATATTATTAGTACCAAGTAATAATCAATGAATGAAAGGAGTCCAGCTATGCTAAATGGACTTATTATTTTATGTGCTTATCTAATCGGCTCTATACCTTCGGGATTATGGGTAGGCAAAATTTTTTATAAAACGGATATTCGTGAACACGGAAGTGGAAATTTAGGTGCGACAAACACATTTCGTATTTTAGGAAAAAAAGCGGGAATAGTCGTAACAATTATGGATGTCTTAAAAGGTACAGCAGCCGTATTACTTGTAGCTCTTCCTGTCTTCTCTGACGTCTCCATTCACTCGCTAATTCTTGGACTAGTAGCCGTTGTTGGTCATATGTTCCCTATCTTTGCAGGTTTCCGCGGTGGGAAAGCAGTGGCAACATCAGCAGGTGTACTCTTAGGTTATTCATGGCCTCTATTTATCTTACTATTCATCGCTTTTGTTGTAACATTAAAAATAACGAAGATTGTAAGCTTAACTTCGATGATTGCCGCTTTAGTAGCACTTATTTATTCAATCGTTTATTATTTTGTTACAGGTGATTTTGCGTTAGGTATTTTAGTAGCTTGTTTATTTACCTTTATCATGTATCGTCACCGAGCAAATATTGCCCGCATTAAAAATGGTACTGAACCAAAGGTAAAATGGCTGTAACGAAGAGAGGAGCATTCTAATGAATATCACACTAACAGATAAAGCCCTACAATGGTTTAAACAAGAAATGGAAGTAGAATCCGGAGATACTATTCGTTTTTATGCTAGATATGGTGGTTCCAGTCCTTTTCACGAAGGGTTTTCTCTTGGAATGACACGTGAAGAACCAATCGAAATTGGTGTAAAGACGGTTATTGACAATGTGACCTACTATATTGATGAAAAAGATTTATGGTTCTTCAATGACCACAATTTAAATGTAGATGTGGATGCTACTAATGATGAACTAAAATATACGTATACAAAATAAAGCAGTGTTTCCTTTCTTTATACGAAAGGAAAACTGCTTTTTTCTATGAAATCACTTCCAACCTTAGTTTATCTTCTCTCAAAGTTGTACATTCTATATTTATGTAAAAACTTGAGGAGGAAAGAACATGTCTATTTCTAAAATTGCTGATACCTCCCAAAACAACGACCAACTATATAGTTCTCTTTCTCAAAATTTAAAGTTGATAAAAAACACACTGGGGAATAGTAATGACCTTGTCATACGAGAAATAACGATTGGAAAAGCTGAAAAATATACGTTAGCAATCATTTATATAGATGGCTTATCCGATAAAATAAGTATTTCTAATGCTGTGATTGATAAACTAATGCTTGATATTGAAGATCATCAAGATACAGAAATAGAAAAGATTATTCGATATTTGAAAGATTCTTGTTTAACAGCCGGAGATGTGAATGATATTTTCCATTTTTCAGCACTGTACAATTCTATTTTTAACGGTGATACGGTCATCTTATTAGATGAATCTTCGACTGGTATCGTGACAAGTACACAAGGTGCAAAAGATAGAGCCGTTATGGAACCAGCCACAGAGTCGGTTATTAGAGGTCCTAGGGAATCATTTACAGAAACATTACGTACGAACACGGCCCTGATCCGTCGGAAAATTAAAAGTCCAAACCTTTGGATCAAGACCCGGATTGTCGGTGAAGTAACAAAAACGGAAGTTGCAGTTATGTATATAAATGACATTGCCAATGAGAAAATTGTAGCAGAGGTTCTTGCCCGATTAGATCGTATTAATATTGATGGTATCTTAGAAGGCGGCTACATCGAAGATTTTATTCAAGATAACAAATTCACTATATTCCCTACAATTTATAATTCTGAACGGCCTGATGTTATTGCTGGTGAGCTATTAGACGGTAAAATTGCTATTTTAGTGGACGGTTCACCGTTTGTCCTCGTTGTGCCAGCATTATTTACATCCTTTTTACAATCTGCTGAAGATTATTATCAGCATTGGATGATCAGTTCACTTGTACGCATTTTGAGATTTTTTGGAATTGCCCTTGCCTTGGTGGCACCATCACTTTACGTAGCAATCACCACCTTCCATCAAGAAATGCTACCGACTCCTATGCTGATCAGTATTGCGTCTCAACGAGAAGGAGTCCCCTTCCCTGCCGTTGTGGAGGCACTCATTATGGAGATTGCCTTTGAGGTATTAAGAGAAGCAGGTCTTCGAATGCCAAGAACCATTGGACCAGCCGTGTCCATTGTTGGAACATTAGTAATCGGTCAAGCTGCTGTAGAAGCAGGAGTTGTATCAGCCGTAATGGTCATTATTGTAGCCTTAACAGCCATTTGTAGCTTCTTGTTCCCTGCCTATGGCTTATCCAATACAGTTCGTGCTCTTCGTTTCCCATTAATGATTGTATCAGCAATCGTTGGATTATATGGTTTGATGTTTGGCCTGATGATCATCCTACTACATTTATGCAGCATACGAACTTTCGGTGTCCCATATTTAAGTCCATTCGGCCCATTAATTTTAAAGGATCAAAAAGATGCACTTGTGTTGTTCCCGCGTAGAGCTTTATTGACTCGACCACGCTTAATTAGTAACAAAAACACTGTCCGAGGTCATAAATATTTTAATACGAAAAAAAGGAATTAAAAGAATGTGTAAACGAGGAATATACTATGTCAAAATGTAAGGCACTATGTTTACTAATGATTCTTTCTATACTTTTGAGTGGTTGCTGGAGTAAACGCGAACTCAATGAATTAGCAATTGTCGCGGCATTAGGAATAGATAAAGTAGATAATGAATTTGACATAACTGTTCAAGTTGTAATTCCTGGTGAAATCTCTTCCAAACAGCCTACTTCAGGACGATCACCGGTTATTACCTATCATTCAAAAGGTGCAACAGTTTTTGAGGCCATAAGAAAAATGACAACATTAACAGCTCGAAAACTTTATTTTTCTCATCTTCAAATAGTTGTGCTCGGCGATGAATTAGCTAGAGAAGGGATTGGCAAGCCGTTAGATTTAATTTCAAGAGATCATGAATTCCGAAATGATTTCGATGTCATCGTTGCTCATGACGCGACTGCCGAAGAAGTTTTAAATGTATTAACACCTATCGAAAAAGTACCAGCTATTAAAATGCTAAATTCTCTTAGAACGTCGGAGAAAACATGGGGTACAACCCAATCCATTAAAATAGATGAATTAATCAATACTTTAAATACCAAAGAAACAAGCGTAGTCATGTCTGCCATTGAAATTCATGGAGATAAAAGTGTGGGAATGGAGCAAACGAATGTTAAAAAATCAAAGTCATCTGCGGTCTTGAAGTACGCGGGCTTAGCAGTTTTTAAAGAAGATAAATATATTGGGCTTTTAACGGAAGATGAGAGTAGAAGCCTAGGTTTTTTAAAGGACAAAATAGAAAGTACAATTGAAACTCTTGCTTGCCCTAAGGGAGGTACTCTATCAACTGAAATTACACACTCAAAGACAAAAATAAAAGGTAAATTTAAAAATGGATCACCCAAAATCAATGTTGCTATAGATGTTAACCAAAATGTCGGAGAAGTTGAATGTGATATAGACCTTACAAAAGAAAAATCGCTTCAATACGTCAATAAAAAAACGGCAGAACTTATTAAAAAACGAATCGAAAAAACAATCAGTACAGTTCAGCAAAGTTATCGGGTCGATATTTTTGGATTTGGTGAAGTACTGCATCGCACAAATCCGAAAGAGTGGAAAAAAATAAAAAAAGATTGGCTAACCATATTTCAAGAGCTACCAGTTAAAGTCGAAGTACATGTCAACACGCAAGGCTTAGGGACGATGGAAAACTCATTAGTGAATAAGTCGGAGGGAAAATAAACTATGATGATGGCAATATTCATACTAATTATTTCTGCTGCTATAGCCTTTGCCTTTATTCCAACATTAAAAAAAAATAAAGAAACGAAAACGATCGTTATTTTTTCGATTTTTTTATTGCTTGGTGCCGCATTAAATATTGCGATCTTATTAAAGGTCAAAATACCGAGCCCACTAGATTTGATTACTTATATTTTTTCACCTATTAAAGATTACATCGTCTCACTAACTAAGTAATAAGGCAATATTATGTTAAGAAAAAAGGGGTAGTTCATGATGGAAAAAGAAATCATTAGTTCAAGACAATTTATGATCATTACCCTTCTTTTTTCAATTGGTACAGCTATTTTAATTATCCCTGCAAGTGTTGCCAGTGAAGCAAAGCAAGATGCATGGATTGCAGCGATTATTGGTGTCGTTATAAGTTTGCCCATATTAAAGCTTTTCGTTGCTTTAGGAAATAAAACACCCACCCTTACATTTGTAGAAGCTAATGAAAAAATATTAGGTCGTTTTTTCGGAAAATTCACTGCAATCGGCTTTATACTTATATCTTTACTTTCTGCCGGTGAATTATTATATTTCATAGGAATTTTCATGAAAACGGAAATAATGCCAGAAACACCTACGATGGCGTTTGCATTTCTGTTCAGTATTATCATCATTTATGCTGCATTTTTAGGAATTGAAGTTTTTGCCCGTTCTGCAGAAATACTATTTGCAATATTTACTTTAATTTTTATTTTCTTTGTCCTTTTTATTGCACCCTCCATCCAGATTGAAAATATACAGCCAATAATGGAAGCACCAAAAAAATCATTATTCTTTAGTATCATTCGATTTATAAGTCTTTTTTCATTCCCAATTGTCGTATTATTAATGATTTTCCCTTCCGCAGTTAACGTCCAAAAATCTGCGCAAAAAGGGTTTTACATTGGCACAATTTTGGGAGGAATTGTCTTAATTACGATCATCACACTATCGATCCTTGTCCTTGGCCCGGCAAATACTGCTTCACGGACATTCCCTAGCTATGCATTAGCCCAAAGAATTTCAATCGGGAACTTTTTACAACGTATGGAAGTAATTATGGCAGCCATGTGGATTATTACTATTTTTATTAGAACTTTTATGTATTTTTATGCTTCGGTTATCGGGATCGCACAATTATGTAAAATTAAAAATCATCGACCACTCATTTTTCCACTCGGCATGATTATCCTTGGACTTTCACAAATTGTTCATCCAAATATTATTCATTCAGATATTTACAATAGAGATATATGGCCTATATTCGCATTCATTTTAATGATCTTATTGCCATTACTATTATTACTTGTCGCTAAGATTCGTAAAATCAATGGTAATCAAGGAAATAATACGCAATGTAATAGCGGTACGCAAAATCAAAATGGAAATACTACACAAAGTGATAGTAGTAGCAATGGCGGTAACGCTTCTCAAAGTGCTGGTAGTAGTAATAATGATAGTTCTGCCCAAAGTGCAAGTAATAACAATAATTCTACTCAAAGTGATTGTAACGGTAATGGTGGGAATGCTTCTCAAAGTACAAGTAGTGACAGTGGTGGTAACGCTTCTCAAAGTGCGGGTAGTAGCAATAATGACAATTCTGCTCAAAATACAAGTAATAGCAATAATTCTACTCAAAGCGATTGTAACGGCAATGGTGGTAATCCTTCTCAAAGTACAAGTAGTGACAGTGGCGGTAATGCTTCTCAAAGTGCTGATAGTAGCAATAATGATAGTTCTGCCCAAAGTGCAAGTAATAACAATAATTCTACTCAAAGCGATTGTAACGGCAATGGTGGTAATCCTTCTCAAAGTACAAGTAGTAGCAATAATGACAATTCTGCTCAAAATGCAAGTAATAGCAATAATTCTACTCAAAGCGATTGTAACGGCAATGGTGGTAATCCTTCTCAAAGTACAAGTAGTAGCAACAATGACAATTCTGCTCAAAATGCAAGTAATAGTACTGCCGAAAATACTACTCAAAGTAAAATTGAAAACGATACCGGCAATTCTACACAAAATGATAGTGATACCGGAAATACACCAAACAGTGATAAGAATAAAAAATCGCCAGACAATTAACAGCAGTGTGGTTCATTACCAAAAGTGAAGCGGCTCATCGGACGCCCCCCAGGAGGCTCTGTGCGAAAGCAAAGCGGCAGCTACAAAGTGACCAGCCGGAACGGAAATGAGAAAAGTAAAAAATGATGACCCAAAAATATCAAGGTCATCATTTTTCTATGGCATTAAATATGATATTCAATTTGATCAACAAAATCCCATTCGTATGGTGTTTCTTGATAAACATAGTAGTTCAACCAGTTCGAGAATAACAAATGTGTATGGGCACGCCACGTATTAATCGGTTCATTTGCTGGATCATCATTAGGGAAGTAATTCAAGGGCACATCAATATCTAATCCTTTCGCAACATCGCGACTATATTCATCCGCTAAAGTTGTCGCATCATATTCAAGGTGACCAGTAATCATAATATTTTTATTGTCTTTAGATTGCACAATAAAAACACCAGCATCTTCTGAATAAGAGAGCAATCGTAAATCAGGGTGGTTGCGTACTTCATCAGTCGATACAGACGTATAACGCGAATGTGGTGCCGTAAACAAATCACTAAAGCCGCGTACTAAATCCACTGTTAAATCCGTAATGACATGAGAATATACACCTGAGCATTTAGCAGAAAGCCCAATTTTGCCAATACCGTAATGATGGTATAACGCTGCCTGTGCACCCCAACATATATGTAGAACCGATGTTACGTTCGTTTTGGACCATTCCATAATTTCTGAAATTTCCTGCCAGTAGTTCACTTCTTCAAACGGCATTTTTTCTACTGGTGCACCCGTAATAATCATGCCATCATAGCGACGATGACGAATTTGATCGAACGTCGTATAAAATAATTGTAAATGTGATTTACTAACATTTTTCGATTCATGAGTAGCAGTATTCAAAAATGTAATATTCACTTGTAACGGGGTATTCCCTAATAAACGTAGTAATTGCAGCTCTGTTTTTTCTTTTTCTGGCATTAAATTAAAGATTAAGATATTTAACGGACGAATTTGTTGAGTTTTCGCTCTATCCTCTTCCATTATGAAGATTTTTTCCTCACGTAAATGTTCTCCAGCTGGTAAGTTTTTTGGAATATTAATTGGCATCTTGCATTCCCCTCTCTTATAGTTCTCTCTGTTAAACCCATTATTGGCCTTAGTCTCCATACACAGGCCTTGCGTAAAGTCTTTTTTTCGATGAAATTAAAAAATCCCCCTCATTCCATTTGAGATAGAATGAGAAGGATGTTTTCCACGTTCACTCTTATCTCTCAAAGGACAAATCCTTCGCTGGAATTAGCACCTTTCTAACTTTTGTTAGAGGTTGCTGAAGCGTCATCGGGCCAAATCCCTCAACTTCTCTTGATAAGATTATTTAATTAAAAAGAATTGTAACATGAACATTTAAGAATATCAACAATACATAGAATATTTTGTTATTAACCATGCATGTCATTATGTAATTTGTTTAAAACTAATATTGAAGCTAAGTCCATATATTTTATGGTAAACAAGCTGTAATTATGTTAACATATACCTTTAGTAACAGAGAGGAACGTGAATAGTTTGATTAAAATTGAATTTCCAAAACCAGATTTAGTAATTCGCCAACGCGAGCAAGATTTAAAACCAGGTGATGTACCAATCACACCGTATTTCGGTTTTATTGATTTCCATAAAATCACTCGTGAAAATGGCGGCATTTTCTTATTCTACAATGAACAGAATGAACTATTATTTGTCGGTAAAGCACGTAAAATTCGTCAACGTATTAAAAAGCATTTTGAAGACAATGTGTCACCGATGAAAAATCATCGTGATGAAGTTTTCAAAATTGAAGTGTACGAAGTAGATGATCCAATGGAACGTGAAATTTACGAAACATACGCGGTTAATACATTCCGCGCTAAATACAATGTTGATAAAGTTTTTTATTAAGATAAAAGATCTTATATTACAAAAAATAAGAATCTACAAGCCATCTGTGCTTGTAGATTCTTTTATTATCTTCACTCTACGAAAAAGGCTTTACGTTCTTTAGTAATCCATTCCTCAAGCTCCATATCATCATCGCGCGTTAACAATCGATTGACAAGCACGTCATGCCAAATATAATCCTCTAATAAATAAATATGCACAGGGTCATTTGTTATAAAAGCCGTTTCTTGATTGGACGGTGAGTGTCCATAAATCATCTCTTGACCATCTATAGACAGAATAAACCAATGGGGCGTGGAAGCATTCCTCGTATATTGAGTAATGCGGTGCTGGTCAATCGATGCAATATTTTCATCCACATACAAAGTAATTCCATGAACCGAAATACGCTGAGCGACCTCGTGTATATCTTCTCGCAATTTTTCATACATATCTTCCCACATTGATAATAGTACTTTTTTCTCCGCTTTTTGTAATAACGACTGACAATAATTGACGATTGCCTCTTTTCCTTTTAGCGTCACAACCTTATGCTCCGCTTCCTGCTCTTTTACCTCTAATTTTTCTAATTGATCACTAATCGACGTGAAATTCGATTGCCAGCGTTGCTCAATTTGTTGTAAAAACACAGCAACAGGAATGGAAGAGTATGTCGTTTGATCTGCCGTTTCTTCTTTCAGTACTAACCCTTTTTCAACAAGCACATTAAGTATGTCATATATTCTTGCACGTGGGATACCGGAGTTCTTACTTACTTGATAGGCACTAACATGACTATTTTGTACGAGTGCCGTATAGGCCTTTGCTTCATATTCTGTGAATCCCAGTTCTTTTAATTGGGCGATTAATAATTCCATCGAATCCCTCCATTTCCTCTATTATAGTTGAAGGCTATGAAGATTAGCCAACGAAAAAATTAGTCTTTACAGACACGTGAAATTTAGTTACTATTTCAGTAGTAACTATCTAAAGAGGTGTATACATGCTATTTGAAGTAGATTTAAATGTAGTCATATTATTAATATCTTTTGGATTTTTAGCCGCCTTTGTGGATGCCGTCGTTGGTGGTGGTGGCTTAATTGCATTACCCGCCCTCATGTTTGCCGGTTTAAATCCAGCAGCAGCCGTAGCAACTAATAAGCTTGCTGGTACAATGGGGTCTTTAACATCAACCATTTCCTTTTATCGTTCCGGTCAGCTAGAAATTCGTTCGGTTATCAAATACTTTCCCCTAGCCTTTATTGGATCACTCTTTGGTGCATGGACAGTACATTTAATAAACCCCGAATTACTAAAACCACTTATGCTAGTAATGCTTGCAGCTGTTGCAGTCTATACAATCTTCAAAAAAGACTGGGGTTCAGTAGCTGCAGTCAAAAATTTAAAGTCTACGCACTTAGTTTTATTCATGCTATTGTTATTTTGCATTGGTTTTTATGATGGATTCCTTGGTCCAGGAACCGGCTCATTTTTAATTTTTAGCTTTTTATTAATCGGCTTCGATTTTTTAAAGGCAGCAGGAAATGCCAAATTTTTAAACTTAGCAAGTAATTTTGCAGGCCTTTTAATGTTCGCCTACTTAGGTCAAATTCATTATGTCTACGGTTTACTGATGGGTGTAGCTCAAATTGCCGGTGCATTTGTAGGTTCCCGTATGGCGATAAAAAAAGGTAGCGGCTTTGTTCGCGTATTGTTTATTATCGTAACGATTACATTGCTCACTAAAAATGCTTATGATTACATAATTCATTAAAAAAACGCCGTAGATACGCTATTTCTACGGCGTTTTTGTTTGTTTATGAACTTTGGGTGTTCTATTTTTTAATTCGAGAGAGGTTTTTCGTTGTATCAGGGGTTCTTTCCGTCGTTCCATTGACCCTTTCCGTCGATTCAAGTTCTATCCATCAATTCAGTAATCCTATCCACGACTTTCGACATTCTATCCATCATTTCAAGGTTTCTATCCACGACTTTGAACGTTCTATCCATCATTTCAAGGTTTCTATCCACGACTTCGAACGTTCTATCCAACAATTCAGTGTTTCTATCCACGACTTTGAACGTTCTATCCATCATTTCAAGGTTTCTATCCACGACTTCGGACGTTCTATCCATCATTTCGAGGTTTCTATCCACGACTCTGAACGTTCTATCCATCAATTCAAGGTTTCTATCCACGACTCTCGACGTATTATCTATCACTCTTTGAATACAATATAAAACGCCGTAGATATTCAATCTCTACGGCGTTTTATAAGTCAGATAAACAACTTTTCGTCTTTAAATTTATGACTCGTTAATAAGCTAACAATAACAAAAATGAATAAGGAAGCGACGATTGGAATTGTCACAGTATGCATGCCAAAGACAGAAGGGTAAAAACGATCAATGATAATATATAAGGTCATCCCTGAAATCATTGACGCTATCGCACCGTATTTGTTCGCCTTTTTCCAATATAGTCCTAAAACGACTGTCCAAATAAAGACTGCCTCTAGTCCGCCGAAAGCAAATAAATTAAGCCATACTAATAGATCTGGTGGATTTAGTGCAAAAACGATAACGACTAAACCAATCACTGCTGTAACAATAAAGCTTGCACGTTTAATTTCCGTATCATTCGCAGTTGGCTTTATATAATTTAAATAAATATCTTTCACTACTGTTGAGCTAACAAGCATTAGGAGCGCATTAACTGTAGACATCGTTGCTGCCATTGGTGCTGCTAAGACAACACCAGCTAAAAATGGCGGTAAAACCTTTAATGTTAGCAGTGGCATAACTTTATCACCAATCTCAATACCTGGCATCACTGGTCGTGCTAAAACACCAATTAGATGCATCCCAAACATAATTGTCCCAATGGCAATAGTGCCAATGATAATGGCTAAATGCATGCTTCTTGAATCTTTATAGCTCATCGCACGAACAGCGATTTGTGGAAGCCCCACTACTCCAACACCGATCAAAATCCAAAATGTAGAAACGTATAATGGCGTTAATTCACCTTCAGCTCCAAATGGAGATACGAGATTCGGATTCTCAGCGACAAGCGAAGCCATAATATTATCAATTCCTCCGCCAGCGATAATTGTCCCAATTAATAAAATAACTGTTCCGATCACCATAATCGAGCCTTGCACCGTATCCGTCAACGCAACAGCACGGAAGCCCCCAATGATCACATAAACTAACACGGAAATCGCAAAAATAAACAGTGCCGTTGTGTAGTTTAAGCCCGTTAATGATTCAATTAATCGAGCACCACCTACCCATTGTGCCATCATGGCAGAAAATAAAAAGATGATGATACTAATAGCTGATAAAATAACTATGACATGACTTTTATAGCGCTCTCGTAAAAAGTCGATTAACGTGATCGCTTGATAACGTCTTGCGATAATAGCAAATTTTTTCCCTAAAATCATTAAAACAAAATAACCCGCCGGAAGCTGAGCCATCGCCAATAATACCCAACCAAGCCCTTTCGTATAAGCAACACCTGGACCACCAATAAAGCTACTTGCACTACCGTACGTAGCAATCATTGTCATCGCAAGGATGAAGCCTCCCATTTCACGACCACCGAGGAAGTATTCCTGTAAAAATGAATTGGAAGAGCGTATCTGCTTATTTGACCAGATACCAATACCAAAGATGATGACTAAAAATAATAGCAGTGGAACAATAACTTGCCAGTGCATTATTGATCCACCTCCTCATCGTCAAATGGTACCTCTTTGAAAAAGAGTTTCATGACGAGCCAGATTAAAATAATCATAAAACCTGTCCCTGCTATACAGCTATAGAAAAACCATGCAGGGAAACCGAAAACATACGTATAGCTTGTTGGATCACCAGAGCCTAGTCCATAGGCAAAGCCGAACCATATCGCAAAGTTAACGATAACAAGTCCAATACCGATAAGCGCCTCTCGATGCGCAATTTTAAAACGTTGATCTTTCAAAATACTGTCCCCCTAACCTACTCTATTTTACTGATATGTTCGTATTATGGGAACCTTTGTGAGAAAAATAAATATCAGCACTACAATTTAGTTTCAAAAACGATAAACAGAAATTCCCCCTTAATATTATGTTTGACGTTTAGACTCTCATTAATAGACTTTTACTCAATCGTATCTAATAGCTCTATATCTAAATTCCCACTATTTTTCATGCTGTGAAATATTTCTAAGTGCCATTTATTTTTAAGTCTTTCATATTTATTTTCTTCAATTCACAAATGTAGATTCGTATAGGCATCCATTATTTTAAGATTGACCCCTTTATGTCTTAAAGTTGCATATCTTTGAGGTGTGATTGTTAGAGTGACCATATCATGTGGAATATCTTCGAACTCTTTCACTTCAACACAAACCCAGTATCCATCTTCTTCACCAAATTCATGTTCCACAACAAAAGCCCCAACTTGCTGTAAAGGATTTTTGACATGTTTTATTTCGCTAATTCGTTTATTTAACGGCAAAGATGTTTTAGGTATTTCGATTATATATTGATCATCCGGACATAAAACTCGAAAACCTACTAGCATTAGCTCCCAAACTTCTTTAATCGCTTTGTTTTGCAATGTGTTTTCAGTCATTTCCCCCTCTAAATAATCCTCCTTTCAAAATTGAAAAAACGCCTGGATAACCAAGCGTTTTTCACCATCTTTACTATTGGAATTTCTTTATTAATAAGCCCCAGATTGTGAAGGAAAATACTTTAATTCATACTCCTATACATGTGTTTGTATGATTTCCAATTGAAGCAAAGCAAATATGTTTAGCTGTATTGAAAGATACTAACGAAATAGTCTTCTTCAGGAAAGTCACCTATATATTCTAAACCATTTCTTGAATAAAACTGTTTTAACTTTTCATTTCCAGCCCAACAATCTAAATACAAGGTTTTATCTAATCCTTTTGCTAAAGAACAAGCAAATTCTGTTATTGCAGAACCAATGTTTTTTCCTTGGAACTTGGGTAAAATGGCAATTTGAGATAGATACTTACTTTTATCATCAAGGGAAAATTCATTTATATTTTCTATATCATATATACAAAACGTTCCTATTATTTCTTCTTCTACTATTAAAACGTACAAAAAGTTATTTTTTAATTGGTTTATAATTTTATTATGATCCCAAGGGTATTCCCATTGGTGTATTCGTTTTTGTTGTAAATTTAATGTAACCTCATTTAATATATACAACAATTGCGATAAGTCGTCGATTTTGGCTATTCTTATTTCCACTATCTAGCTCTCCTTTCATGGTTTTAGTTTTCATCAATGCTGAAAGAAGTTAAAGGTTTTTCTGGTCGGTTATAGCAATATTTGCAATTAGGATCACTACATTTTGATTCAGTCCAACTATTACATTTAGGGCAAAAATAAGCATCAAAATCATCGTAATATACTAGATTAAACTTGCATTTAGAACAATATTTATCTTTTTCAATTTGACCATAAAATTCAAAGTTGTCTATTATAACTTTTCCATACTTTTCTACTATTTTCATATACATACTCCTATAAAAATATTTATGTATCAAATAACTATTTTAACATATATCATCCACTAAATTTTGAATACTCACAATTTTTCAACTAATATATCCTTCATCGTTAATTGAATAGCAAGAATCTTTTAGAAAACAGGCTATATCTTTTTTACATAGGCGTTTAAGAAATAGGCTTGAATGTACTTTTAATAATTAATATGAATTACCGCAATATTAGATTGATGAACGAACAAATTGTTGTAGTATATAGTGCAATCTGTGATAAAAAAGAGGATAGATAGAGCCAATTTATTTAAGCTCTTCTATCCTTTTAATAAAATTTGAGAAAAACTGTTCCCATTTGTGTACTTCAAATTGCTAGGATTAGCGTTTATCAACTCTTTAATATTGGAATTTCTTTATTAAGCTTTGAAGCTCGTCTGCCTGCTGTGCCATTTCTTTTGCTGAAGAAGCCATATTATCTATGAAGGCTAGTTGCTCCTCTGCTGTTATCGTAACGTGTTCCGTACTTTCAGTTGCCTTGGTTGCAATGCGTGCCATTGCTTCTGTTGAGGCAGTAACTTCTTCAACACTTGCAGACATTTGTTCCGTTACAGCGGAGATGTCATGCAACTGTGTACTTACTCCCTTAATCGACTGCATGATCTTGTGGAAGGCCAGTTTTGTATCATCGACAACATCCATACCTGCGGCAGCTTCCTTCGAGTTACTAGAAATAGCCGTAATAACATTAGTCGTATCACTTTGAATTGAATGAATAAGCGATGCTATTTGATCAGCAGATTTCTTTGATTGTTCTGCCAATTTACGAACTTCATCTGCAACGACAGCAAATCCTTTTCCTTGCTCCCCGGCACGAGCCGCTTCGATGGCTGCGTTTAAGGCAAGCAAATTCGTTTGATCAGCGATGCTTGTAATCACATCAACGATATTGCCAATTTGTTGCGACTGATCACCTAAAATTCGGACCTGCGCCTCTACATGGTCAGATGATTTGTTGATAATTGTCATTTGATTCAATACACGATTCAAAGAATCATTTCCTTGAGCAGCCTCGTCACTCATTAAATCAGCAGCATCTGAAACCGTTGAAGCAGTTTCAGCAACTTGTTGGATGCCAATCGCCATTTCCTGCATGGCCGTTAAGCTATCACTTGTGCTATGTAATGTAGTTCTTGAACCATCGGCTAAATCTTGTAGTGTTGAAGTTAGTTGTCTCGTCATGTCAGCGGTTTGCTGTGATTTAGATGTTAAGCCATCAGACGATACATCAACTTGTTTAGAGGATTGTGCTATTTGTTGCATGACTACCTTTAAGCTTGTCAGCATTTTATTAAACGATTGTGCAAGCTCACCTGCTTCATCCTTGGAATTAATTTGTAGCTGTTTTGTTAAATCTCCCTCTCCATCCGCAATATCTCGAAGTTGAGCATTCATTTCACGAAGCGGCTTCACAAATGCTCTCGTAAACAGGAAGCTACCTAATATAGCAATGACAGCTCCGATGAACAATACAATGAGAAGCTTGCCGATAAATGCAAAAATAATAGCATTCACTTCATCGATTGTTTCACCGACAAACCACATCCCAATGATGTCTCCATTTGCATCTTTAATAGGTGCATAGAGTGTTAAATATTTCGTTCCTACTACATCTGCCTCACCAATAAAGGTTTCCCCTTTAGTCATAACATTTTCAACGACTTTTGGATCAGCATCTTTGCCAACTAAACGTTCGCCATTTAGCTTTAGATTAGTAATAAGTCCTTTGGAGCCCTGGAAAATGGTTACACCACCATCGATGCTTTCGCCAACCTCATCAACAAAGGCTTCCTGATCAACTATTTTTGAATCCCCTTTGTAAAGTTCCCCATCTTTTATAGCCCAATCGCCCTTAAATCGTTCTTCTAGAAGCGCATAGCCGACCTTTGAAATATGGGTTACACTCTGCTCAAAATTATTAAGCATAATTTCCTTCACTTGTATATGGGATACAAATCCAATCATAATGCTTAAAAACAGAATAACGCCCACTAAAAGCAAATTAAATTTCGTACTAATTTTAAAAGCGCGCAAATAATTCGTCTCTCCTTTCTCATATTAATTAGGAATATTATGTATAAAATGTGAACCATTTTTATTAAACATGATTCTATCAATAGTTTCAATACATTATCAATAAATTAACAATATTAATATAAATGAGTTGTTGGTGAGCAGTAGCTAAGGGAAATACAATGAATTCACAACGTGTGGTTAATTTCCGTTCCGACTGGGCACTTTGCCGCTGACGCTTCGCTTTCGCGCAGAGCAAAGCTTCCTGGGGGCGTCCGAGGAGTCGCCAGTCTCCACTCCGATAAACTTATCCGCATAACATATGCTTTAACATAATGTCACCACCATCTCTCGCTGGTGAACTAATATCCTTCGTTTTTATGGTGTAATTTGAAATTTATGCTAATATATTTTTTAAAAGGGAGGGAGTTTATGAAACTTGTTTTAATATTTGGTCCTCAAGCAGTAGGAAAAATGACTGTTGGACAGGAATTAGCTAAAATAACGGATTTGAAACTTTTTCATAACCATATGACGATTGATTTGGTTAGTCATTTTTTTGGTTATGGTACAACAGAAGGAAAAAGATTGGTTAATTTGTTTCGTCAGGAAATATTTGAAGAGGTATCCAAAAGTAATTTGTATGGCTTAATTTTTACTTATGTCTGGGCTTTTGATATGCAGGAGGATTGGGATTATGTCGACGATCTTGCAAAGCTTTTTGAATCAAGAGGGGGTACTGTTTATTTTGTAGAGCTTGAAGCTGATGTAGTAGAAAGATTGGAAAGAAATAAAAGCGGTAATCGACTTGAGCATAAACCTTCAAAGAGAGATATTGAATGGTCCGAAAAAGATTTGAAAAGCTCGATGGAAAAATACAGACTAAATTCCTTAGAGGGCGAATTAAAATATCCAAATTATCTCAAGATCAACAACACAAACTTGAGTGCTGAAGAAGTTGCTATGTGCATAAAGGAAACATTTCATTTATAGAATTGAAAAACGCCTGGATCTCCAAGCGTTTTTCGGTTCTAAAATAGAACTACATACCACTTACAACTTTATTTTAATCAACTGATAATCCGTAAATAAAACAATATACTATTTCTTCTTCTAACTGACTTAATTTACGATTTAGTTGAGTAGATAGTTCATTAACTAAATTCGAATGGTTTCTTTGATGTTTTTCTGTTAAATCACAAATTAACTTCAACAACATTATATACCCCATAAAATCCTCTTTAGATAATGGGGGCTCATGCGAAAGCACATAAATTTCGGCATCAAACATTTCAATGTTTTCTAAGAGATGTCTAACATTTTCAATTTTATATTGTGGTTGTTGTGTGTAAATACTTGGATACAAGCAGTCCCCTAAGAAAAGTACCTTTTCTTCCTCTGCATAAATAATTGATGAGTCATCGGAATGATCTCCACCCACATATTTGACTACACACCGAATACCACCTAATTCAATCTCATATTTATCTTTAAAAGTAATATTAGGTAATTTGATGGTAATATTTCTGTCTACTCCAAATTCTTTTTTAATCATGTCAGAACAAAACTGATTCTCTAGGCCTATTTCGACACGTTTATCTAAAGCTTCATCTGACCAATCATATTCCATCATTTTTTCAAGGTGCATCTTTGTGTTTTCATGTGCTATGGTTAATAGATTCATCTGATTTGTTCCAAAGCTATGATCCCAATGCCAATGCGTTAATACTACAGAATGATAATTAGCAATTTGACTTTGATTTAGTTCATCAAGAAATAACTTAGTATGTTTATCAGAATTTCCTGCGTCAACAATTAAGGTTTGGTGATCCCCACAAATGGCAGACAGTATTGGTCGATCAGTTTCAGAATTATGCGGTAAATAATGTATACGATTTGTTAGTTGTTTCAAATTTTTCTCCATTATCTTAACTCCCTTTGTTTTCATTAGTTCCGACAATTTTATTTAATGTATCAAGAACATTTTTTAACTCTGTTAAGCTAACTTTCGAATAATATTTTTCTACAAGCATGGCGTCAATTTTATTTAGAAGTTGATGAAACTCTTGTCCTCTATCCCCAAGATAAATAAAGGTCTCTCTACGGTTTATTGCATTCTCTTGACGATAGATCATTTTCATTTCTTCGAGCTTTGAAATTACTTGGCTAACCGCACTTTTTGAAATACCAAAATGATTTGCAATATCATTCGCAATTACAGGCTCATTGCGAATGATATAAAACATAATAATTTCTTGTTGTGGAGTTAAGTGAAAGTTCTCTAATTCCTCAACCTCTTTGGATTCTTGTAAAACTAACAACTTGAACTGCTCAAACTTTTGATTGATTTGGTCTATCATTATTAAATAATCGTCCAAGATTTATCAGCCCCAATTTACTTTTAGTTAAGTTTAGTTTACTTAACTAAAAGTGGATTGTCAATTATTGTATGGAATTATTAAAGATGGCAAGCCTTCTTTATTTTTGGCTATTTTCTCAAAGATTGTTACTAATAACACATTACACTGGTAAGTACCTTCTTTAATGTAAGGGAAATCATTTACGCCTACAGAAAGACTTAAACTGTCTATTACTATTTTTAGTCGGTCCGTCAGAACCTTTAGCAGTAAACTCTGGTACATATACCTGGAATCTGTACAGTTAGTTCAATAAAGCAAAAAGAGCTGCATATGCAACTCTTTGATCTTTAATAAACGCCCCGTTAAATGAAGAAGAAAATAAAATTTTACTAAAGAATCATATTTACTTACGATATAATTCTACACCCTCGTTTCTAGTGCATTTTTTATAATAGCTATTTGAAAAACTAAAGGGCAAGAAAATGACCACTACATTAAGTTCTCGGAGTGGATTAATTAGATAATTTCATTTGATTTTTTATAAGTATATTTTTTATAAAGGCTGCTCCTGCCGCCACCATTATTGTCACGATAAGTATACCAAATCCCATTACCGCTATTACTGGTGGTAACGCATTTGCATTACCAAGTACAAAGATACCTAAGACATACAAAACAATAATGACAAATGCACAATATTTTATATGATTTAACCCTTTAACAATGCGAATTGAAAAGATAGATTTACACTCAATGACTTGAATCATTTTCACTGTTTCGTAAATTGCATAAAAAAACGGCAGCGCTGTCGCATACATTCCAAATAAAATCGGATATCTTAGATATGCAACTTCTGGGTGTATTAGTACGGTTTCCTGCGCTACCCTCGGTAAAACCAACACACATAATAACAAAATGATAATACCTATTAAAATAATGACTGAACTTAAAATAGCGGAATTAATTTTTTGCATATTGTCCCCCCTTAATTTTTCATGGTTATCATTATAACGTCACAAAATTAAGAAAGTTTCTAAAATTATTATACATATCTGTTGGTTAAAAAATTTTTGGATGGCAACAATCTATAAGAAAATTGGCTTATTTTTTCACAGTCACGGCTCACTAACAGCTCATTTATATTAAAAATAGTAAAGTTGTTAGTTTGTTAAAAGTGCATCAATCGCTTGAACAGCTAGTTCCAACGCTTTAATCCTTCTTTCTAAAAGCGTTCTTTGGGGACTACCAACCTTTGACTTCATATATACACTCTCAATTGATGGTAATAAACCAACGAGAACATTGCGCGCTACGGCTAAATCTTCCTGGGTATAATAATGGGGACTTTGATTCCAAACATTTTCTAGCATCGCTAATCCAATGCAAACAGCTTTGAGTCGTTTCTTTACTAAAGTAGTATTTGCACCTTTCTCGGTCATCTGAGACAAGGCATTTTCGAGTTTGCTGATTGTCGATTGTAAAGATTTTATTGATTCCAATTTTTCTACATTTGTTACGTTTTCCATAGTAGAACTGCCCTCGCTTCGTTACTGAAAATCGTTAAAAATCTGATTTCACTCGCAATATTTTATCATAATTACACAGGGGATTCTCAACATTCTTGCCCAATTGAATCGCTCTTCTATCCGTTTATCCCAATCTTTAATGGACTACTCCGAATTGAGAATTAAGGATACAATAAAAGCAAAAAAACGCCTGAATTTCCAAGCGTTTTTCGTTATTTCGCAGCCTTCGCATACATTTGTAATGCTTTTTTATCAATTTTTCCGACACTTGTTTTTGGCAATTCATCAATGACGATTATCTTTCTAGGGATTTTATAGCGACCTAAATGCTTGTTACAAATTTCTTTGATTTTCTCTAATATAGTTTCATCCTGATCCTGACAAACGATAAAGGCCACTACGATTTCTCCCCAATACTCATCAGCTATTCCAATGACCGCTACCTCTTGCACTAGTTGATGGCGCAAAATACATTGCTCGACTTCTTGTGGATACACATTTTCCCCGCCAGAAATTATCATCTCTTTACTGCGACCGACAATATAAAAGTCACCATCCTCATCCATCATGGCTAAATCACCAGTTTTCAACCAACCTTCATGCATGATTTTTTCAGTCTCCTGCTGATTATTCCAGTAAAAAAGAAACATATGCTTACCTCTGACGAATAGCTCTCCCACTTCGTTGGGCGCACAGCTTTCTCCGGCACTATTGATAATTTTTGCTTCATTGAATTGCATACTCTTCCCGACGGCCCCTTTTTTCAAACAGGCTGCCTCTCGAGAAATATAAAAATTATTGGGCCCCGCTTCTGTTAAGCCATAGCCCTCTTTAAAAAATAGCCCCTTTTTAATAAATGCATCATAGATTGGATACGGACATGGTGCGCCTCCTGATAAAAATACGTTCATTGACGGGAAGCAATTCTCCTTAAAGTAGTCCGTTGCAATCATCGCTTGATACATTGTTGGCACAAAAAGTGAAATCGTAGTCTTATACTGATTAATTGCCTGAAGAGCGTTTTCTGCCTCAAATTTATCACCAATCACCACTGTACCGCCAGCCATTAAAAGCGGTATACATAAGGCATTTAAACCACCTGTATGAAACAACGGCATATAATTTAACGTACAATCACGATCATTTAAACCCCAGCTAATAATTGTATTAATTGCATTCCAATTCACAGAATTAAAGGATAGGACAACACCTTTTGCCTTGCCAGTTGTGCCCCCAGTGTAAATCATAAGCCAAGGGTCATTCAGGTCTACCTCTCGAATGCTGAGAGTAGCCGATTCACTCGCTAAACGCAGAGAATGCATATTTTCTAAAGATACTGGGCAATTCATTTCTTCATCGTAAAGCAGTAAAGAAGGCGTAGCATCCGTCAAAATATCATGTAATTCCTTTGCACTCAATCGCCAATTCAATGGTACGTAGATTAGTCCTCTTAATCCACAGGCGAATAAGACAGCAAAAAGCTGGATGTGGTTTTTCGCAAATACAGCAACACGACTTCCGGCCCGCAAGTTTTGGCGCTCAAAAAAATGACACCATTTTGTGATTTCCTCTGTTAATTGCTGATAAGTCCACTGCTCCTGTGTTTCGAGGTTTACCAATGCGATACTTTTAGATGTTAACGATGTACGTTTTAAAATCCAGGATTGCTCTACAAACATTTTGAAAGCCTCCTTATCACATCATAATTGCTCCATCTACATGAAGCGTGTGACCGTGGACATAGGAAGCCTCATCAGATGCTAAAAATAAATAGGCATTGGCAATATCTCTAGGTGTTCCTAATCTTTGCAATGGCACGACGGAACGCATTTGTGCTAGCACATTTTCTGGCATTTTTTTCACCATATCAGTTTCTGTAAAGCCAGGAGCCACCGCATTAACGTTGATCCCCTTGCGCCCTAATTCCTTCGCCCAAGTTTTCGTCATGCCGACAATAGCAGCCTTTGTTGCAGCGTAATTCGTTTGACCGACATTGCCATAAACACCGCTAACAGAGGATGTATTAATAATTTTGCCCCCTCCGGCAGCAATCATATGTGGAATGACCTCTTGCGTACAATTGAACACTCCAGTCAAATTCACATCTAGTACTTGATGAAACTGATCTTCCGTCATTTTTGTTAGCATCGCATCACGTGTAATACCCGCGTTGTTCACTAAAATATCGACCCGGCCCGTTTGCTCTATAACTGTTGCTACTAAGTTTTTGACGCTCTCTCTATCTGCAACGTCTACTTGCACAAATAATGCTTGATCCCCTAAATGTTTGGCAGCTGAAACACCTGCATCCTCATTAAAATCTGCAATGACAACGAATGCACCCTCTTCAATAAACCGTTCAGCAGCAGCATAGCCAATTCCATTCGCGGCTCCCGTAATTATGGCAACTTTATTGTTTAAACGCATACTTTTTTCCTCCTATTTCTAAAAACGCTTCAATTTCAGATGTCAGCTGTGGTAAATCATCTATTAATGGGGAATGACCGCAGTTTTTTAAACTAACGAATTGTGCATTTTCACCTAAATCGAGCATTATTTCCTCATTCATTCCTTCTGTTATTACGTAATCACGATCCCCTCTTAACACTAAAACTGGAATCGTAATTTGTTGTACTTCATGTGTGCCTTTTGAGACATCATGATCAACAGCACTTATATTGAAGACATTTAAGGCATGATAAACTTCCGCTAAATTTCGTTGTGTCAGCATATCCTCCACATATGTTTGATAGTGTTCTGGGCTAGGCTGTTTATGTGTGTAAATAAGTGCGTTCCAGACCGACTGTAAGCCATGCACATTTTTCGAATCATAGAAGCCTTGTACTAATTTTGTTTTAGATGTGTCGACGAGTACTTCCTCATAGGTAAAAGCTCTTTTTAATGCAGCTTGATTACCAGTACCTAAATCTGTGTAAAATGGATAGCCTCTCGTAGATGCCGAGGCTAGTAAAATAAGCTGCTGACAATAGCCTGGATACTGTGCGACAAACTGCATACAAACAGCTCCGCCCGTTGACCAACCAATCATGTCAAACTGCTGCAATTGAATCGCATCCACAAAAAGCTTCACATCATCACTAAAATCTTTAATCGCGGAAATTGGTTTATGATAAGATGAACTACCAAAGCCCCGTAAATCCAGCGCATAAATAGTATATTTTTCATCCAACGCGTCAATTAGAACGTCCCAATGTTTGGATGATGTCATATTACCGTGAATCAATAATAAAACACGTTCTCCCCCTTGACGTTTGCGATACGCAATCGTTTCTCCATTTGATAGCTCAATAGTTTTTAACATTGCATTTCCCCCTTATCCCCATCGAATCGTAATCGCTCCCCATACGTAGCCAATCCCAGCACTAACAAGTGTGACGATGTCGCCATCATGAATACGGCCTTCTTCTAACGCTAGCTGCAATGATAATATTTGATCAATCTGTCCGATATGACCATACTCTTGCAAGTAGATGGATTGCTCTTGCTCTAAGCCGAGTTCACATAAAATATAATTATGAGCAGATCTTTTCATGTGAAGCATCGCTAAATAACCAACATCGCCCTCATTGAATCCACTTTTCGCTAAAGATGTTCGAATTACCTTCAAAAAATTGCTTAAAGATTTTTGCTCTAAACGTTCCTTCATTCCAATTGGGTCAATCACTTCGAGCTGATACAATTTATTTTCTAAATCAGAAGGCGTCAAAGGCTTTTTTGTACCACCGACAGGCACGACTACATCCTCTGAGAAAGAGCCGTCCGTCATAATATCCGCCTCTAATAATTGATTTTTGTCATAGTTTTTCTGTAAAAGAATTGCGCCTCCACCAGCTGCTAAATTGTACATAAAGCGTGTACGAGGATTGCTGTAGTCGATAAAATCAACGTTTCGATAGCCACCAGCTAGGAGTACGGTATGAATGGAATCATCCGACGCCATTAAGCTTTTCGCTAACTTTAGTGCCATAATAGTTGTGCCGCATCTTAATTGCACATCAAATGCCCAAGCATTTACGGCCCCTAGCTCCTCCTGCATTTTTATCGAGGCAGTCCACAAAGGATACTCTTTATGCTCCTCTCCCATATACATCACAACATCAATGTCCTTCGGGTCGATATTAGCCTTGCGTATAGCGTCCTGCGCGGCCCATATTCCCATTTGAACCGTATGATCGTGCTCACCTGGAATAGGCTTTTCATAAATACCCATTTTTTGTCGAATAACATCCTCTGGTATATTGGAAAGCGTCGCAATTTCTTTTGACGTCATTTTCGTCTGCGGAATATAGATTCCTGTACTTACAATCCCTACAGTCATTCAAATCGCTCCTTTTCTTGCGACAGGGCAACCGATGATTGATTTATTCCTTTTCGCTTTAATCGCCATTTCCAAAACGTCATGCGCAAGGATCCAATAATTCCTTTTGGGAAAAAGATAACTGCTAAAATATAAAGGATCCCAAAGAAGATAATCCAACGTTCAAATATTGGATAATCACGAGCTAACCCTGAAAGCGCATGCTGTGCATATTCGATAACAGCCGATCCTAATAATGGTCCAACTAATGTGCCAACACCGCCAATAATCGTCATTAATAATGCATCTAACGTTATGTCCATTGTCATCACACTCGTATTGACAAAACGGAGGGAGATAGCATATAAGGAGCCTGCTAAGCTCGCAACAGTACCTGCGACAATTGAAGCAATCACTTTATAGTACAAAGTGTTGTAGCCTAGTGATTTTGTTCGTTGTTCATTTTCCCGAACAGCAATTAAAATTCGACCAGTTGGCGAGTTCACAAAGCGATATAGCGCAATAAAAATAACGACTAAGCATGCGAGCACGAAGAAATAAAACGTCATTCGATCTCTAAATATTTCAGGTGCTCTAAACGTAAAGCCATCATTTCCGTATGTAACAGAACGCCATTTTTCTGCCACAACTAAAAATAGTCCTGAAAAAGCTAATGTCAGCATCGCAAAGAAATGACTTTTTAATCGAAGTGTCAGTAATCCTACTAAAAAGCTAATGAAGCCTGCTAGTAACATGCCGACTACAATCGATAAGAAAAATGTTGAGAGTGTTGGCTCCATCTGTTTCAGCATGACAGCGGTTGTGTATGCACCTAAACCAAAAAACATTGCGTGCCCGAATGACACAATTCCTGTATAGCCAAGGAGAATGTCATAGCTCATCGCTAAAATACCGAAAATAAAGATTTGCGTTAATAAAATCATGAGCGTCCTTGAGTCATTGACGAAAGGGAGAAGCACTAAAATAGCTAACATGAGGAAAAAACATAGATGCTGCAATGGAAGCTTCATTTTCATGTTGATCTCTCCTTTCTCATAGCAAATAAGCCTTGTGGACGGAAAATTAATACAATAGCCATTAAAATCATATTGACCGCAAGCGATAACACTGGCACATAATAAGCCATAAAGCTGCCTGCTAAACCTACTAATATAGCTGCTAATAGCGAGCCTGAAAAACTGCCCATTCCTCCGATTACGACAACGATAAAACCTAATATCGCATACTCCATGCCCATTTCTGCATAGATGACGCCTGAATACGGAGCCATTAACATACCACTAAGAGCTGCAAGTGCTGCACCAACCATAAACACATATAAAAACACTCGCTTAATATGAATACCAAGCGCCTGTGCCATCTCTTTATCCTGTACACCAGCTCGAACGACGAGGCCGACCTTCGTCTTTTTTAGCATGTATTGGAAAATACCGAAAATGATAAAACCGACAACAATAATAAATAATCGATATTTAATAATAATTACGTCTCCAATTTCCCAGCTGCCTGCTAAGTAACTCGGCGTTTTCACGGCCACACCATTTGGACCAAAAACAACTTTAATCATCTCCTGCAGCACGAGCATTAGCCCTAATGTAATTAAAATTTGCTGAATATGATTGCCGTACACAGGTGTTATTATTAATTTTTCAGTAATGAGTCCTAATAAAGCTCCCGTTACGATGGCACCTACAATTCCAATAAGAAAGCTCTCTGTGAACATATACGTAAAGATCCCCGTATAAGCCCCCCAAACAAATAAACCCCCATGTGCAAAGTTCAAAACGTCCATTAATCCAAAAATTAACGTCAGACCAGCCGCCAGCAAAAAGATTAACATGCCAGTTGCAAGGCCATTAATGACTAAATTGACAAGTAGCTCCAATAAAGTACACCCCCTTATCCGATTCCAAGATATTTTCGTTTTAATTCTTCATGATGGATAAGATCTTGCATTTTCCCTGAGTGAACGGTTCTACCATCATCAATCAATGTATACGTATCGCCAATTCGGCTCGCCATCATAAAGTTTTGCTCGACAAGAACGATGGACGTTTGCTTTTTCATTTCAACAATGGCCTCCATTACTTTCTCTACTACAATGGGCGCTAATCCTTTCGAAGGCTCATCAATCAATATCAACTTACTATCATTGATAAATGCCCGTGCCATAGACAGCATTTGTTTTTGACCACCTGAAAGATGCCCACCAGCCTTCTTCCAAAATTTCTTTAAGTCTGGAAACAGCTCCAGTACATAATTTTGCCGCTCTAAAGTAGCTGTATCTTCTTTACGCATGGCTACTTTCATATTTTCCTCTACGGTTAAATCTGCAAAGATTCCTTGGTTTTCAGGAACATAGCCTATTCCTAACTTCGCTACTTTATAAGTCGGGCTTTTCTTAATAGAAATTGAGTTAAATTCTACCTCTCCCTTTGAGGCAGGTGTTAACCCCATAATCGTTTTTAAAGTGGTCGTTTTGCCTGCTCCATTTCTACCGAGCAGTACACTTACTTGCCCTTCCATTGCCTCAAAATTGACCCCCTGCAAAATATGATATTGCCCGATATATGTGTGGACATCATTTAATTTCAGTAACGTGTTCATCGTACAGACCTCCTAAATATGCGTTTTGTACGGTTTCGTTTTTCATAATGTCCTCTGGTGTTCCATCTGCAAGAAGCTGGCCATTAAATAGCACCATAATCGAATCCGACAAATCTAGAATCATATCCATCTTGTGCTCAATGAGGAGAATGGTTTTATCACCTTGATTTTTAATCGTGCGAATCACTTCTAAAATCGTCGGCACCTCCTCTAAAGACATGCCTGCCGTTGGTTCATCTAGTAAAAGAATTTCTGTATCAAGTGCTAACAGCATCGCAATCTCAAGCTTTCTCTTTTCCCCATGAGATAGCATTGTCGTGAGGGCATCTCTTTTATTGTCAAGTAAAACAAGTGTTAATAGCTCTTCCGCTTTTTCTGTAATCGCCTTATAGCTTTTATAATGGCGAAATAGTTGGAAACGAACTTTCTCCTTGGATTGCACAGCCAGACGGACATTTTCTAATACTGTCAGGTTCGGGAACACATTCGTAATTTGAAAAGATCGCCCTAGGCCCATGCGTGTTCTTTCAATTGCTGATTTTTGCGCAAGTGATTGCCCCTTAAAATAGACATCCCCGGCAGTCGGCTTTAACTCTCCACTTATTAAATTAAAGAAGGTTGTTTTCCCAGCTCCATTTGGTCCAATAATTGACTTCAAATGCTTTTCCGGCATATTAAAATTCACATGATCGACAGCTATGTGTCCGCCAAAACGAATGGTTAAGTTTTCTGTTCGCAAAATGGGTTCCATCGTATTCTCCTTTCTAGTACTTCTAACTCTCTTCACCCATTCTCATATGAAAGTGGGTGAAGAGAGACAGAATAATAACGCTTTCTGTCTCCAATTTCATTAATTCAAAACCGGAGGGGCTGTTTCTTCAGGGCTAAGCTCACGAACTAGCACTGGTACCGGATAATCTACACCATCCTGCTTTTCTAAACGGATCGAATACATCGACTGTAATGCTTGATGATCTTCTTTCCGGAAAGTCATCGTACCCTTTGGTGTTTCAAATGACATCCCTTCCATAATGCCAATCAGTTTTTCCGCATCTGTATCACCCTCTGATTTTTTCAAAGCATCTACAATCGAGATGGCTGCAGACATGCCTCCTGGCGTAAATAAATCTGGAACGTCATTGAAGCGTTTTTTATGTTCCTCGACTAACCATTTATTTACATCATTTTGTGGTAACGTGTGATAATAAACAGAGAACCCTTCCATACCAATTAATGGATTCATAAATTTCAATGCAATAATATCTGGTGCACCCGTAGAAATTTTAATGCCTTTTTCTTGAATTTTTAAATCGGCAATTTGATTCCACGGCGAGTTTGCACCAGCCCATACAACAAATAAATAATCTGGTTTTGCATCAATTACTTTTTGCAAATTGGACGTAAAATCAGTCGCAGCCGGATCTGCATATTCCTCTAAAACAATTTCTGCACCTAGCTTTTCCGCAGCCGTCTTAAAGGCTTTAACCCCATCCAAGCCAAAAGAATAATCCGGCGCAAACGTTGCAATCTTAACACCTTTTCCCGCAATCGCTGCCGCTGCAGCATAAGCATCTTGAGAGGAATTTCGGCCTGTACGGAAAATATATTTATTAAATTCTGAGCCCGTAATACTATCCGCTACCGCTGGCTCCACCACCATAATCTTTTCGTACTCTTCCGCAAGTGGTAAAACGGCAAGCGTATCACCTGAGCTAGAAGAACCTACTAAAAAATCAACCTTGTCATCTTCTAATAGCTTCGTCGCTTTTTGAACTGCAACCTCAGGCTTTGTTTCTGTATCTTCATAAACAATTTCTATTTTCTTACCATTAACCTCCATCGTGCCGCCAGTCGCATATTCAATTCCTAAATCAAAGCCATTCTTTGTTTGTTTCCCATACGATTCAAGAGCACCCGTTAATGACGCAAGCACGCCGATTTTAATAGTGCCCCCTTCCTCCGTAGTTCCTTTTGTGTCATCCTCTGAAGCCTTGTCGCCGGTTGAACTATCCTTCGTCTCATCCGAATTACAAGCCACCATCAACATCGTCAACGTCAATAAAAGCACAAATAACCAATGCTTTTTCATCCCATATCCCCTTTCATAATGAACTAAAAAGAAAGCGCTTTCGTTGCTGTGTAAACACTATATAAAACTCCAGTTACAAATTAGTTACAAGATAGTGTGGTTTTTTCGGGGATGAGGGGTTTATCGAAACAGTTTTGAGATTTATCGAGAATTTTTGATTGTTTATCGACCAACTTTATCAATTTATCACCCAACTTTTGAAAAATATCGATATCTAACTTCAAAAGTGTGATGTGCCACTTTTTCTGCAACAACAGCAAAGCAGTTTTATTATATAAATTTCATATTAATTCATTAGTAATAATATATTACCCATATTGAAAACTGGTTTTTATAATGAAGATAGCACTTTCAAAAGGAGGGACTAGAATGGAGTTTAGTAAACTTGGCAATAGCGGATTAACAATAAGCAAGATAGCATACGGAAACTGGATAAATCATGGGGGTAAAGTAGATGAGGATACTGCAAAAGAGTGTGTTAAAGCAGCACTAGATGTCGGTATAACTACATTCGATACTGCTGATGTTTATTCAGAAACTAAAGCTGAAGAAGTACTCGGCAGGTCTTTACAAAGTATACGCCGGGAGAGCATTGAACTATGTACAAAGGTGTGCCATCCGACTGGGAATGGGCAAAACGATAAAGGTTTATCACGAAAACATATTCTAGAAAATTGTAATGCATCTTTGCGTCGATTACAAACTGACTATATAGATGTCTATTATGCACACAGATTTGATCCAACTACTCCTCTTGAAGAAACGATGTTAGCTTTCGCGGATCTTGTAAGACAAGGTAAAGTGCTTTATATCGGTGTAAGTGAGTGGACAGCAGAACAAATCACCCGTGGTGCAGCACTTGCACGGGAATTGAATATTCCGTTCATTGCAAGCCAACCCCAGTATTCAATGTTGTGGAGAGTTATCGAAAGCGATATTATACCAACCTGTCAACGTGAAGGACTTGGGCAAGTAGTATGGTCGCCTTTAGCACAAGGTGTTCTCACTGGAAAATATCTACCCCAAAAACCAGTACCAGCCCAGTCGCGTGCTAATTCTTCGGCTGGCAAACCATTCTTTAATAAGCTTGCACAACGTTGGATGAACGACAATGTACTCACTGCTATTCAGAAGCTTAAACCCATCGCACAAGAGATTGATCTTACCCTCGCTCAACTTGCAGTAGCTTGGGTACTACAAAACCAGAACGTTCCCTCAGCGATTATCGGTGCCTCGAGCCCAGAACAGGTCAGAGAGAACGCGCTCGCTTCTGGTGTCAAACTAGACATTGAAATTATGAATCAGATTGACAAAGTATTAGAAGGTTTCGTTGAGTACGATCCGAGTAAAACAGGTTAATAATATTTTATTACCCATCCCCTTTAGGATGGGCTTTTATTTTTGGTGATTAAATTGCAAAATCGAATACATCTCTCTTACAACTGTTAAGAAATGATTTACTACTGCAGATTTTTCATCTTCTCTCCAACCAACATACAAATTTACCTTTGGTGTAGTCTCTTGGATTTTTTTATAGATAACCCCAGGATGTTTATAACTTTCCACCGACGATGGAACGACAGAAACTCCCATTCCGGTTGCCACTAAATTAACAATCGTTTGCATTTGAATTGCTTCTTGAACAACATTTAAGCTTACACCATGATCCCAAAAGTAGCTAATAATTAAATCATAAAAACTTGGACCCATATGACGTGGAAACAAAATAAATGGTTCATCCATCAACAATCGGAGTGGTATTTCGGGCAATGAGGCGAAAGGATGATCTTGATGTAAAACCAATCTTAAAGATTCTTCTGAACAAACTTCAGAAGAGAGTATTCCGTTGTTCTGTTTAGAACGAATAAATCCAATATGAATTTGTTTCTCATAAAGTGCTTTTAATTGCTGCTCTGTTGTCATTTCACGTAATATAAGATGGATTTTAGGAAAGCGTTCTCGAAATTTATTAAGAACTTCTATAACAATTTCTGTGGAATCGACAAAACCAATAATTAAGCTCCCTATTTTCCCTTCAGCCGCGAGTTGTGTTTCTTTTATAGTTCTTTCTAACTGAAGCAGTGTTTGTTGAGATCCTTCTAAAAATATCTTCCCAGCATCCGTAAGCTCTACCATTCTTTTCGTTCGATGAAAAAGTTGAACTCCCAATTCTTCTTCTAATTTACGAATTTCTTGGCTTAAAGGAGGTTGCGCCATCCTAAGACGTTCTGCCGCACGACTAAAATTCAATTCTTCTGCCACCATTATGAAATATCGCATTTTCCTAATATCCATTTGCAACTATCCCTTCTACTAAATTCGATTACTTTAATGCTAATGCTTCTTCTATATTCATTACGCAAATATAATTCGTTCGATGGGAAATTCACCTATATGGAAAAGAAGTGAAAAAATTGGACAGAAAGAACCCTTTGAAAATATTGAGTAAGTGAGTTAATCGATAGATTCTAAAGATCTCATTCTGTCTCTTTCTCACAAAATGTATTTCAATTGTAAATATCCTCTACCCTATCTACCCATTCATGCATAAGGCTATTAAACAAATCCGCTTGTTCAATTTGCAAATTATGCCCAGCCTTATCTAAAATTGTGAAAGTTGCTCTTGGGAATTTATCTAAAATCGTAAAAGCGTCCTTATAGCCAACCATGGAATCCTGTTTGCCCAACAAAAATAAGCACGGTTTATCAAATGAAATTTCATCTACAGGAAATGAAAAACGATAGCCTTTTTGGATTTTTTCTAAAAATTCCACATCTGCGTTTCTTTGGCCTGCTAACACTTCATTTGTATAGCGATGACAATTGTATTCATTTAAAACAACAAGATGTGAACTAAAATCCTCTAGTTCCTCTTTCGTTATTGTCGATAAAAATTCTTTATCTGCCGAGACAATACTTTGTTCTGGGACTGTTCGACCTTCTTTATCAGGAATAATCAACGGACAAATAAAAGCAGCCCCTAAAATTTGGTCTTGATACTCCCTCATTATTCCTCTCACTAAATATCCACCATAAGATTCTCCTACCAATAAATACCGTTCGTTTGGTAGTAATGCGTGTATTAGCTCTACAACGGCCTCTAGCATTTCATCTGAGTCATTGATCTTTTCATAGTCTGTCGTCTTGCCCATTCCTGGAAGGTCAATATAAATTCGTTTCCAGCCTTCCCTTTCGGCAAAAACAGGCTCCATACAGCCTTTCATTAATCTATGATCTGGCGAATAGCCATGAAGCATTACGATTGGTGTTCCGGTTCCAATCACTTCATAGTAAATATTCGCTTTACTTACCTTACAAAATGACATAGTAGTACCTCCAATTATTATAAAAATTATTGATTAATGCATATAAATGTTCATCAAAAGTTGTTATGTTTTTTCCTTGTAGGAGCTAGTTGATTTTCGTTCCGACTGGGAAACTCCTCGGACGCCCCTAGCAAAGCGCCCAGTCGAAACGGAAATCACCTCCATGTCATAGATGCCCCAAAAATAACCAATTACATCATATACACTAGCCGATTATCAAATCATAAACAACCATCGTCGATTCCATCGGTGTTGTATTTAGTTCCCTTTTTAATTGCTGCACACATTTTTCATACCATTTTAATGCAAGGGAGCGGTTTTGTAATTGATAGTAACTATACATTAACAAGCGATAGCCTTCTTCCCATAATGCATCCTCACGAATCATTCTTTCTGCATAAAAAATAGCTTGCTTATAGTTTTGCTGCCTCGTCGCATTTTGTGCTAACCTTTCCAGTACTTCAATATACAAAGATTGAAGTTTTTCTCGATCCTGTATAAGCCAATCTAACTGCTTTTTTTCAGCATAAAGTGTATCCATATAGCTTGTTTCAGCTAGATACAACCATTCGTTTGACAATTGTGGATCGAACTCCTCCATCCCTAATTCATAAAAATAGAGAAAGCGCTCGACATCAATTTGCAGAAATTGAGTATGCTGCAATTGATACATATTATTTTTACGCTGAATGAAAAAGCTATCTTGACGCGCATTTCTATTAGGCTCAAGAACCTTTAATAACGTATTCAAAACAACTTTAAAATCTCGATCGAGTGAATCAACATTTCGCTCTGGCCATAACGCCTGTGCGATCTCTTCCTTTGGCGTAAAACGATTGCGATGACAATATAAATAGACAAAAAGCTCCTTCGATTTATCGCGCTGCCATTCTTTATCCTCAAGCTTTCGATGATTTCTTGTTAAATTTAAACTTCCTAAAAAATTCACCTGCATTTCCTCATCAGGATAGATGATATTGTTCTCAACCTGAAAATAGCTACGCATCGTTAAAATAGCGGCATTTTCCCCTTCGGACTTTCTACTAAATTGTAAAAGCTCATAAAAGATCATCCCATTCGCTGGACCGAGAATGGTTTTTCTTTGTAAAAAGTAGTCATAGCCATTTGCGATGCATAACTGGGCAAACTGCTGAAAATAATGATTGAATGGTTGCGGTTTATTTTCTTTGAAAGCAATGACAGATTGAAAGAATAGTACATGCATTACACCATTTTGATCACCACAATTGTGAAATAATCGCTGTGCCTTCATTAATAATTGTCCGGCTCGTTCATATTCATGTTGAGAAAGAATGATTTTCACTTCAGCAATTAATATTAGAGCGGTCATCCACGCGTCTTGTACTTGCTCTGTTTCCTGTAAGCCGAGTGCTATATATTTTTTAGCTGAGATAATATCTCCTTGCGCATGTTTGACAATTGCTAGTCCCATGTAAGGTTCGGCTTTTACGCGAGAAATATTAATAGTATTCATTAATGTAAGAGCTTTCTCATAAGCTTGGCAGGCTCCTTGATAATCAGGAAAATCCACTAATAGGTAAGCATGTGCTTTGCGAATATAGCCAACAGCCTCTATAAAAACCGATTTTTCACGTAGTCCCCTACGAATCCCATGTTGAGCGGCATACCATGCATCCTTCCCCAGCCCTAAAAGCGCATAGACAAATGATGCTAGTAGCTCACTCTCTCTATGTGTCGCGACAAGCTGTGGTGGTAATTCCAATCTCTTCGTCAGTAATTCCTTCGCTTCTAATAGCTGTCCTGTTCTTAACAATATTCGAACATCGACATTTGCTCTTTGTAGCACGTCCTCCGTTAAAGCAACCTCATCGGTAAATACTTGTGCGCCTTTCGCCTTCCCTAGATTCACAAGATTTTCTGCATACTGACGTTGTAATTCGAGAAGTTCCTCTTTGTTTAACGGCGTATGATTCGCTAACTCTAAAGCCTTCTTTAAATGTGGCTCTGCCAATGCCGGCTGAATTGTATCGAGATAAATATGTGCTAAACCTGCCTGCGCTTTTGTCATAAACAGATAATCGTTATTACTTTTTGCGATGTTTGCACAATTTTCATACGACTGCTTTGCTTTTTCATAGTAAGCACGATAGCGGTGGCACTCACCTTCAAAATAATACAATTTATAATATTCGGACTTTTCATTAGCTGTAAATCTGTTTATCTTTTCTAATAACCACTCAAATTGCCCAGCACGGACTAGACTTTCAGCATGATTTTGTAATAGCTCTCCACAAAAATCCTGATCATTCGTTTTAAATGCGTGATGAAGAACGGCTTGAATATTGTTTTGCATTACATAATACAATGCTGCTTGTTTATGCAATGTAATATACTGTGAAGCATTTTGTTGTGGCCACTTTGCCTCTAAAAATCGACTAAACAAGGCATGAAAACGATACAAACCATCCTTCGTGATAGGTTGAATAAATAAATGTCGCTGGACAAACAGTTTTAACACTTGTGCAATTTCCGTACTATAAAATTGCGATATTAACTCCTCTGAGAAAGTGGGGAAAATCGCCAGCTTTAATAATACCTCTTGCTCAAATGCAGACATCTTAAGATAAACTTCCTCCGATAAATAGGTGAAAAGATCATTTGTAGAAATATTTAGCCAATGAGCTAATGTCTCATCGTTCCATTGCTCGGCTAATAAAGAAATACTAATTGCCCAGCCCTCTGTAATTTCCACAACCTTCGCTATTTCAACCTCTGTTAAATGCACCTCTGCATAATCCTCGAAAAAAACAGCGATCTCCTCTGAGGAAAATGCTAATTCTTTTTCTGCAATTACAAGTAATTTCTTTTGTAGTTTTAATCTCCTCGTAATATCCCAATTCGGCATCGTTCTAGAGGCAATGATAAAGTGAACATTCGGTGGTGAAAACTCAATTATTTTTTCCATCACATAATTTATATGAAATTCATGGTCAACGAGATGGTAGTCATCGATGACAATTAATATTGCTTCTTCGATTTCACATAAACTATTGACAAACAGCTTAAACCAACGATTAAGTTCTTCAATTTTCGGAAAACGGGATAATTGATTCCAAGCATCGAATTCTTGGCCGAAGCCCGGAACAATTCTTGTGATACTAAAAAATAAATGCCTTAAAAACGGCAATATATTATCATCTTCCTCCGACACACTATACCAGGAAAATTTGCTTGATTGTGCATGTAGAAATTGTGTAAGGATTGTTGTTTTGCCATACCCAGCTCCACTATGAATAAGCGTGCAACTATGGTCTAGACTCTTATTTAATGTTCTCATTAATGTAGCTCTACTAATACAATGATTAGACGGACTCGGTGAAATACATTTTGATTGAATAATAATGTCTGTCGTCATTTAGTGATAACCTCCCCATTCAACTGGTTATGTAAGGTTACAAGTCTTCAGAGTTAAAATCTTTTATGAGTTCATCATAATATCGCGGGGCTGATCTTATGAAATCTTTACATTTATATATCAAATAAAAGCGAAAACTCACGTATCGCAATTGTTGCTGAGACAAACCACGGGTGGAGTTTTCGCTTGGTACTTCAAGTTTATCAAATTGATTTTACCGTTACCAACTTTTTTCAAGTTTCTTTACTATCCGATGAATAATCAAAATTATTTATCGTATCTCTTAAACTCAGGAGTTTCCATTAATCTTTGGAAAAAGATATCTTTAGCTTCCCTATAGGCATCCATTGATTTAGCTTCGTACTCTTTCTTCAATTTATCATATGCATCGCGATATTCATTATTTGCCAATAAAACGTCTCTAAATTTCCAAAAGAAATCAAACTCAGAATCAATTACAGTTAATTGAACCCCTAAAGGAGGATTAGTTGTATCATCTTTAAATGCCCTAAATGTAGCTGTTTTAACACTTTCATCATTTCTTTCATATAAATTTGATAGTAGTTCTATGGCATTCGAAAATTGTTCAGCATTAACACGTACTTGGATATCTAAATCACCTTTAGTAATGCTATTAGGAATTGCTGAACTACCAACATGTTGAATATCAGCCTCTGGTAGCAATTCTTGTATTTTATTTGCGTGAATCAAAAATGATTTCTCAGCATTTTTATGAAATAGTTCACTATTAAAAAAATTCACTTTTTCTATTTGAAACTCCCCCAATCTATCCTTTTTTACAAAGCAGCAACGTTACAATGTAAAACTACTTAAGTAGATTTTAATAACCTAATTTTATTATAAGCACAAAAAGTATTTATTTGACAATAAATACAATTAATAAAGTCCAATGATTTTATTTCGATATGCTCCCTTTACGGAAAGTTAGCATTTGTGTAGTCGTTAATTTCGTCATCCCCAGCTTTTGATGGTGCTTTCATTTATAGTTTAGCTATATAGTGATTTAACAAAATGAATTGCTAAATTCGAAAAACCCGATTATCAACTAAATGATAATCGGGTAGTTTAATAGGTTAAAATTATAAAAGTTCCTTACGTAATTCAGCAGCTGATTTTGGTGATAACAGACCGAATGGGATATCGAATACTGTTTTAGCACCTTTGTCTCCAGCTTGGTTTAGACGATGTGCTGCACGAGCAAATGCTACTAAAACACTAGATGTGAAGTTTGGATTACTTTCAAGTTTTAATGAGAATTCAAGAATTTGTTTTTCGTTAGCGCCGCTTTCTCCACTACGAATAACGAATCCACCGTGTGGCATGCCTGTGTGGTTTGCTTTAAATTCCTCTTCAGAAATAAAGTTTACAATTGTGTCATACTCATCAAAATAGTTCGGCATCGTCACGATTTCTTGCTCAACTTTCGCCCCATCTGCACCTTCTTCAAGAACTACCCAACATTCACGTGCATGCTTTTCACGCGTTGTCAGCTCAGGATTTTCACCGTTACGAACACGGTCTACTGCCTCTTGAATTGGTAATGTGTATTGTACCGCATTTTTAACACCTTCAATACGACGCACAGCATCTGAGTGACCTTGACTTAAACCGTCTCCCCAAAAAGTATAAGTTGTGCCTACTGGTAGAACTGTCTCCCCTAGTATACGATTTAATGAGAATAAACCTGGATCCCAGCCAACTGAAATGACGGATACTTTACCAGACTCTTGTGCCGCTGCATCTACAGCCTCGAAAAACTCAGGAATTTTCGCATGAGTATCAAAGCTATCAATTGTATTAAACCATTGTGCAAAGTGTGGTCCTTGCTCAGGTAAATCTGTTGCTGAGCCACCACATAAAATCATTACATCAATGTCATTTTGGAATTTTTCAGCATCATCTACTAAATATACGTTAGCATTACTCGCAATGTTTACAGTTGATGGATCGCGACGTGTGAATACCGCTACTAACTCCATATCTGGATTTTGTGAAATAGCATACTCTACACCACGTCCTAAATTTCCATAACCTACAATACCTACTCGAATTGCACTCATTAAAAATTCCTCCTCACGATTACGTGACTATGTGAAGTCCTTCACGTTAACTCTACTTACAATAATACGTTGTGTTAGGAAAATTCACAATAGTTTGAGTACGAGTTTTTCTCTTAAAATCATACAAGTTTTCTATGATTTCTATTCGTAAATGGCATGAATACGGTTACATATTTAACTTCTTTCAGCGGATGTCACGGAAATCGGAAAGGAGTTCTTTGTGCAAGCACAAAGCCGATTCCGGACGCAATTATGCCGAGGCATAATTGATTAACTAACCTTTAAGTTTTAGTTAAAGCCTTGTAAATGAAGACTTTTTCCACCGCATGTCTTGTACAATAAAACTAACGACAAAGGGGGCATGTTGAATGAAAGGTAATTGTTATTCGCCAAGCACAACATTGGAACAAGGAGAATTACTTACTCGTCCATTCCGAAATGCACAAAAATCTGCTAAAGCTCACATTGAAACTGAGGTAAAGCACAAAAAGATCCCACACCACACACACCAATGTTTAGGGGTTATACCTTTTGGCGTTACGGAAGAAACCCTAGATATCTCCCTACAAAACCAAAGAGTCAATGAGGCTTACTTTTACCATAGCGGGAAGGAGATAGCACGCTGGTTAGTTAAAAAAAGTGAATACAATAAGTAATAGCACTCCTCACTGTATTTCCTGAGCCAATTCGGAAAGACGCTCTTCATTAATAATGTAATAGCCATTCTTTTTCTTCTCTAAAATTTTTTCTTCGCAAAATTGTGCAAGTACATATAATAAATGTCGATAGGAAACCCCTAAATACTCACAGATTTCAGTATGCTTTTCTTTATAGACTCCTTGATCTGACGAAAATTGAATAAATGCAGCAAGTCGATTTTCAAGTGGAAATGCTTGATTTTGTGTATATTTTGACGTCATTTTGAACGCCTTTTCCCCTAAAAACACACAAAGTTTACGTAAAAATAGTACATCCGTGAGTAATTTTTCTTTACAGGACTGTTTAATCGAAAAACAAATCGTCTCGGTTACTGTCTGAATCCCCTTCGTATATCTTGCCTCATTAAGTAACTCAATTTCCCCCATAAAAAGTGGTGCCTTCAAGTAATCGATAAGCGAGACTTTGCCATTTTTGTGTGTCATGTATAGCTTCGCCTTTCCCTCGATCATGTAGTATAGCGTATTTGGAAATGACCCTTCTTGAAAAATCCATTCACCCTTATCAAACTTACATATTTCTAAAAATGGATCAATTTCAAAAGAAAAAAAATCATCTATTGGATATTTATCGAGATAGTATGAACGTTCCTCAGCTGTCAGTATATGCATTTTTACTCTCTCCTTCGAAAAAATGTGAGATATCTCACATTATTGTATCGATGAACGTGCTATTATTCAACATAGTTAATGGAGGTACGTAATTTTATGAACAATCAACGATGGCTTTCTCAAAATTTCTTTGCATTTTTCTTTACATGGGGTATTTTCTTACCTTACTGGACTGGTTGGCTTGTTGATGCCAAACATCTTACAGTTTCACAGGCTAGCGTCGTAATGGGCTGTGGTCTTTTAGCACGAGCAATCTCAAATTTATTTTTCTTCCCGATGCTTGCAAAATATGTGAATAATAAACGACTCACTAGTATTCTAGCAATAGGTGCCCTACTCACAACTTTACTTTACATACCAAGCACGAGCTTTATCTCGCTTCTTATCGTTACCCTTATATTTAGTGTTTTCTATCCAGCACTGCTTCCTGCCGTTGAAAGTAGTGCGGCAACACTCGTACAGAATGGAAATGTCCACTATGGTAAAAGCCGCTCCTATGGTTCCCTTGGCTTTGTCATTGCAGTATTAATCATTAGCATGCTGACAGGTGCATTTGGCAATGACATTATCTTTTGGAGTATGGTGGTCGGCCTGATCGGTATGCTGTTGATGCAGCAAATGGCTACACCACAAGAGCTACTCATTGTACCGACGAAAGAACAACGTGCAAAATCGTTGTCGATGAAAACATTATGGACTATTAAAGGCTTCCCTATTGTTTTATTAGTCGTTATTCTGTTGCAAGGCGCACACGCTTCTTATTACAGCTACGGCTATATATATTTAGGGGATTTACATGTCGACCCATTCTACATGGGGATGATTATAAACATCGCCGTTATGTGCGAAATCTTATACTTTATGAAGGCTGATACACTATTTAAAAAATGGCGATCATCTTCTTTATTACTTTTAGCAGCAAGTGGTTCATCTTTACGTTGGTTACTTATTTACTTATTCCCGAATGTTTGGGTATTTATCGCTTCTCAAACATTACATGCATTATCTTTTGCTCTTGCGCATTACGCTTTTATCAGCTATTTAACAAAAACATTGCCAAAGGAGCAAATTCCAAATGCACAAGGCATCTACTCTGCATTAGCAATGGGATTAAGTACAGCTATCCTTACATTTTTAGGCGGATATTTATACGAAATTTCTCCTGGACTATCATTTGCAGCAATGCTTATTTGTACGGTTCCAGCAATCGGTATACTGCTTACTACTAGAAATAAATATCAATATTAAAATAAGCAGGTGAGAAAAAATCTCACCTGCTTTTCTATATGCTTACTTTGGATAATATGAAAACCCAGGATATTTCACGACTGGCCACTTTTCCTTCCTTAATACATGTAGAAGTTCAGGACCAATATTTAAATTACTTTGTACTAGCTCAGATGGAGTAAGAGCCATCCATTGATTTAACGAAACATCCTGAAATCTATCACTTTTAAACATTTCAAGGAACCATAACGTCTCCGTACCGGTATTCTCAACATAGTGACCATTTGCAAACGGCACATATCCAACATCACCTGCACGATAATCAAATGTTCTAGCCACACCATTTGCTGCAAACACTGTCATGCGCCCTTTTCCTTGTAAATAATATTGCCATTCATCATTATTCGGGTGCCAATGCAACTCTCTCATTGCACCGGGCTTAATCTCGACAAGGGCCGCTGCGATATTTTTAGAAATAGGAAAATTAGTGGAGTCTACAATTCTGACACTACCTCCAGGAGTTTTAATAGGCGTTTGAGCAAGCAGACGATGCTTGAAAGTTTGAGGGACTGTACCATATGGCGATTGTACTTTTTGTGTGTCTAGTGATCCTGGAACTTTATCTTGATAAATATAGACCTGTTCTTTCGGGATATGTTGAAAAGCGCTCTTTGGAACACCAAAATTAGAGGACAGCACATCTTTAGGCGTATGAGCAAACCAATCAGAAATTGAAAATGTACTAAGATCTGAGAAATGCCCATCGTCAAATACTAGTAAAAATTCACAGCCATCTTCAAGACCCTGTATGGAATGAGGAATACCTGGTGGGAAATACCATAAGTCCCCCGGTCCTACATCGGCAATAAAATTACGTCCATTTTGATCGACCGCAGTAATGCGTGCATGACCAAGAAGCATATACGACCATTCCGCCTGTTGATGCCAATGCAACTCACGAACCCCGCCAGGTGTCAGACTCATATTAACACCTGCCAATGTCGTAGCAATTGGGAGATCACGAACAGTAATTTCTCGAGACCAACCACCATGCTTTAAAACCATATGCGTATCAGAAAAAGAGAATTTTAAATTTGGTACAAGCCCAGCGTCTGTTTTAGGAGGGACAAGCAAATCAGGATTTTCCAAATCCCTCATAACATCTCTCGGCCCTTTATCCACCCCACCTGCACCATCTTTCCGAATAGGCTGTGGAACATAAGAATAGCCCTCTGGTATGTTCTCCAATGGTTCACCTCTTCATAAATAATCATTATTTAAATATGTATGATTCTTTACTAGAATTATTCTTTTATCAAAAGGTTTTGCGATTCTAGTACATATTTAACCCCGTCCTAGATTAAAGAACGGGGTTACGTACTTGAGCTATAATAGTTTTTTTCAATCAAGAAATTAGGCTTTTTCTTAAAAATGCTAGTAATCATCAATTATAGTCTAACTTTAACCTCTGTGCCGTCCTTAGCTTTGACATCCACTATCACGATTCCCTTATAATTTTTCAGTTCCTTGACGATCGGCTTTAGCGTGTTTTTATCTATTATTGGAAAAGTAAAGTCTATTTTTTTTCTTTCGAAAGGCTCTTTTGTCCATTTGTTTAAATTTCGTTGCAAAAGTTTCGAGGACAAAATTGAAATAACAATGTTTAACATAGCATATGGCATTGGGATATTAAGCCGAAAGCCTTTTGTTTTCACTTTTACATGCATCATAAGCAAATCACTACTCAATGATGACCGAAACGGTATCCCCGTTTGCCGATTTAATATCAACAATTTGGCCATCTAATTCGTTTTCAATTGCTTCAATAATAAGGTTTATATCAATATCTTTAACGTATTTTTCCGCTTGAGGAACACTCGCTGCGATACTGTGTCCAGCCAGTAATACTACCTTGACAAGTTTTATAGGTAAATTAACCATGACGTTATCATTTTCGGCTGATACAACACGGACTTTTAAAGTTTTATCTAAATATTTAGTCGGCTTATCATTACTTGTTTCTTCTTTTTCCTTTAATACTTGAATCAGTTCTGATCCTTGTTCTGCATCAATCTTTCCTTCTTGAACCATTGTTAATACTCTTGCAATTTCCTCTTTCATGATAAATTCCTCCCTATTCTTCTTTTAAAAGCTTAATAGCTTCTTCTGGTGTAATCTCGCCATTTTCCAGCATAGTGACAACTTTTCTCTCGTCTACTTCATTTTTCTTCTTTTGCTCATATCCAAGAGATGAGATAATGTCTGTTAGCTTGCCTCGAACCGTTGGATACGAAATCCCCAGTTCCTTTTCCACTTCTTTGATATTCCCTCTGCAAGTTAAAAATACTTCTACAAAATGAAGCTGATCCTTTGATAAAGATGCCAACTTAGATAATTCAAACTCATTTTCAATCGTTGTGTGACAATGAGAGCACTGCAACTTAGTAATTTTCAATGTCTTACTGCAAACAGGACAATTTGTGATAACTTGATAAGCCATAGTGAAATCCCTTCCTTCTAGTTGATTTGATTATACAACAAGGAATTAAAAATGCAAGTGATTAAAATTAAACTTTTTAATTAAAAAAATAAATATTATTAATTCTTTGTTTAAAATCATTAATTCTTCATTTTCGCTTTTAATGTGAATTAACTTATGACTATATATTTTAATCCCGTCCAGCATTAGGCCAACAAATGGCTTTTGTGTAAAGAGAAGCGGCCGCGGCGGATGTTTAGACGCCAGCAAATATTCCAACATTTGATTGTTCACCTCAATAATGTTTTTCGACAATAAAAAAAGAACACAATAAGATGTGTTCTTAAAGTACATTATTTATTATGAAATGCAGATTATTTAATGCCTCCATCAAAAGGCCAAAATAAAATATTTATACCATTCTTTGTACCGATATAAAGATAAGCTTCTTTGTTAATGCCGTCTCCATCTATTACTACATAATATTGACCAGCTTTGTAAGCATATACATAGCTATTACCATTTATCTTTTCTGCTACAGGCTTACCGAAATATTTCTGTAGTTTTTCAGTTAGCTCTTTTTTCGAGCCCGTTATCATTGTATTTTTGCCTATAGCATTAACTGCTTCCGTTCCTTCAAGCTTATTTTTAGGAAGGAAAGCGTATGATGCCTTAAGTGTCATATAGAACGGAATTTCGCCATACTCAAGCGTACCTTTATTATTGGCTTTTAAAGATTTATAGTTCATGCCAATATTCCCTGGCACCCATTTTAATTGCCCCTTCTTCGCTAGGTTGGCAAATTCCTGATCGATATAATCTATCTCTATCATCTCTCCATCTTTAGTAAGTTGATAGTATTTTGTATCGAATAAGCCAGTAAATCTATCGCCCATAGCTACGTAGTCTTCATTATACCTCTCAATACCTATTTCAATAATACTAGGCGAAAGGAATTCGGCATTGATACCAACACCATTATCAATCTCTTTCTCTAAGAAAATTTCTCCATTTGGGCGAACGCCCACTAATTCAAGACTGTCACCACCACGCCCAGAATCTTTATAATACATAAATGTATCTTTATTTCCAGTGACAGTGAACTGCATTTCTCCTTCCATAAATGGGCCACCGAAAGAATATACTTCATTCTTTCCTTTTAAGATTACTGGAACGCATAAGTTTTTTTTCACTCCAATTGTCAATCCGTTAGACAGTTCATATGGGAAATTTTTGTTCTTACAAAATTCTGGATTTGATACTCTATGTATTTTAGAGACTTTTTCATTAGTCGCATCGGCGGACAGACTATTGAATGTGACAGTAGCCACTAGAAAAAAAATAAGTGAAAAAATAATTTTAGTTAGATTCCTCAAAGCGTTTCTCCTTATTTTATATTTAGTCTTGCAAGACTATTTTAGTACACATGTATGGTAAATTCTACATTAAATACATATATTTTTCTTATTTTTTATATATCGTCGACATAATTTGCTGAAACAAATCAAACATACCGATACTTAAAAGAAATCACCCATTGTATGTAATCATGTATACAATGGGTGATTTTCTTTAAGTTTATACATTTCTACTTTTTTGTAATCTCAAATAGGATATTTAATCCTTTTTCCAACTCTTCCTCTGTCGCATAAGCATATGATAATCGAATATGTTGAGCATCTTGCGGATCGTAAATATAACCGGGATTAATGAGTACTTCGCGCTGCAATAGCTTGGTAAACAACTCTTTATCAACAATGGGCTCATGAAACTTTAGCCAAATATAAAAGCCACCTTTTGGCTTATTCCACTCTGCAATATCATAAAATTTTTCTTGTAAAATAGTCTCTACATAATCTGCTCTTTGCTGTAATTTTTGGCGTAAGTCGACGATATGCTTTTCATACTTTCCGGACTGTAGCCAATGCAGCACAATTTCCTGCGAGATGGCGCTTGAACCGTAATCCGTTTGCATTTTTATATCCGCTAACCGCTCTATAACAGTTGTTGGACCAATTAACCAACCAATTCTAAGTCCAGGGCTTAATGTTTTCGAAACACTTCCAATGTAAAGGACTTGCCCGTTATCATCCATTGATTTAATTGGGGGCGTTGCCGCTTCAAAGAGCAATTCGTGATAGACGTCATCCTCAATAATAGGAATTCGAGATTGTTGACATGCTTCATAAAGCTGCTTTTTTTCATGCGTAGTCCACACCCCTCCAGTCGGATTGTTTAATGTAGGAACAGCATAAAATACAGCCTGCCTTTTTCTTTTTCGTTGAGCTAAAGTTTGTACAAGCTGTTCATCTCGATGGATAGCCAACATTTGCATACCTACAGACTGGAATGGATGCACTGAATTTAAATAAGATGTTTGTTCTTGAAATACGATAGACCCCTGTTCTAGTAGTCCAACTGCAATGAGCTGTAAAGCCTGTAGTGCACCGGAGACAATGCACACATTTCTGGGGTTTGCATGAATGCCCCTTTTTATCACGTATTCGCAAATCGCTTCTCGAAGTTCATCGCTACCTTGTGGTGATGAATAACCTAAAGCTTTCGGTTGCAAAGAGAGCTCTTTCAATGACGCTTCAATTTCAGCTGTCGGTAATAAACTTGGTGCTAGCTCCCCAGTACCTAATCGAATGACATCATCGCGCTGCTCGTATTCATTGATTAATTGAATGGTATGATAATTTGGCTTATGTAAGCTTGTGTCAATAAAGGATTGCCAATTTGGCTGTGATTGTGTAATTAAGGAATGCCAAGAATTATGAGCTACAAATATACCTGAGCCTACTTTCGATTCCAATATTCCTGCTGCTTTTAATTCCTCTAACGCCTGCTGAACAGTACTCCGGTTTACCCCAAACTGTATCGCTAGCTGTCTTTGTGTTGGTAGCTTTGTCCCTGCCACCCAATCGCCCCGTTCGATATGCTCAATAACCCATGTCACAATTTGTTGCTGTAATGTCATTTCACTCCGTCTATTTGGCTGCCAGTTCATTCGTATCACCCCTCGAAATTGGGTGGATAAAAAACCATCCAATTGGTCGTTTTCTTTTAGTTATAACACATCTAGAATAGTTAGTGAAAGGAGGGAATGTTATTGGAAGCATTTCTTCATGGAATGATTTTAGCGTTTGGACTTATTTTGCCTTTAGGCGTACAAAATGTCTTTGTCTTTTCTCAAGGTGCAACACAGCCTCGTTTAGTTCGGGCCTTACCAGCCAGTATAACAGCCGCAATTTGTGATACACTTCTAATCCTACTTGCAGTATTTGGTTTATCATTAATCGTATTGCAATTTGAATGGTTACGGATCGCCTTAATGACTGTTGGTATACTTTTTTTACTTTATATGGGCTATACAATTTGGTGTTCGAATCCAGCAACTGCCGATAACAATGAAGCACTACCTATAAAAAAGCAAATTTTATTCGCACTATCTGTTTCGCTCTTAAATCCACATGCCATTTTAGATACAATAGGTGTTATTGGTACAAGTGCTTTAAAATATAGCGGCACAGAGCAAATATTGTTCACGGCAGCTTGTGTTTTGATTTCTTGGTTATGGTTTTTAGGTCTTATCATTGCCGGAGCATCGTTGAAAAAACTTGATAGCTCTGGGAAGCTTATGAATATTTTCAATAAATGCTCAGCGATTTTTATTTGGGCAACCGCTCTCTATCTTTTTAGTGGAATACTGTAACCTATGCACAAAAACACTCAAGATACTGGTTATTATTAAGATCAAGAGTTAAAGAAATGCAGTTAATTTTTATGGATCCTATATTTAATGTACAACATAATAATATGCAATTTTTAAGCTGAACTAATTTTTGATATTAGTTCAGCTTTTGTTTGTTTTACACTTAATAAAGTTTGCACCACTCTGCTAAGCCATCGAAGTTATAGATATATTTTTCGGAATATTTTATTTACATTCACTTGATTTTATAGGATAATGCAATGAATTGGTATAAATTGTTATATTATGAAAGTTAGGTGAAGTTATTTGTTTAATAATTTAGGTATGTCTTTTTTATGGTTGTTACTTGCTTATTCAGTCGCAACTTTAGTAGTTTTTATACATATGTTAATCACCAATAAATTTTTTGGTGTTCAAAATGCGAAACAGGCAGGTACAACTTTTTTAAAATCACCCGTTTATGTTAAGTCTAGACCCTATCAGGTTCTTTACAATGTTTTAATATTTCCAATTTTCCTTTGGTTATATAGTAAAGGAATTGATACGGATCATGTAAAAGAATTTATGCTTTATACCGTTATCCAATGGACAACACTTTCAATAATAATTGACTATATTAGTTGGGTTTTAATTCCCCATAAATTTAGGTTAACACATAAAGAATTTTATATTGATTATCAACCTTATATTACTTTAATTTATGTTGCAATTTTTGTTAGTCATTATATAGTTGGATTTTTCATCTCGTAAATTTTGTAGGATTCATAAACCTCTCCCTCTTTACGAGGGTCAAATTCAAGTGAATTAAAAGGTCTATAATCTCAGGTGGGAGCTTGTCACTAGCAAAAATAATTAGTACAACAGTCACACCTAGGAACCGCCTTTTTATCTGGTCCTTAATATCACCTTCACATACATATTTTTCTTATTTCAATATCTTTTCCAGCGACTGCTCTATGTTCAAGAAGAACTTCTATTAAGTGGTAATGTTGCACCAATCAACTCGTCTTCCTGATTAAGATAATCCAAAACACTCTGTATATCCTCCACATTATAACTTTTGACAACTATCATATGCTTTATATGGAGTCCTTTTGGATAAATGTTTGATTGTTGTAAACAGTTTTTTAACCGTTCTGGAGTATAAAGAATACACCATCTCTCACTCCCGTCACTCATTTTCAAACTTACTTCTATCCAATTTGTCTCATTAGGGTCATTTGATACTTCGTCATCAAACGTCCAGCTTATTAAATCTACGAGATCCTCACTATTCACATTAAAGTGGAATAATGAAAACCATCTTAGTCGTCCATTGTCACATTTAATACGAACCATTTCTTTATCCTGTTTCATATCAATCACTTTGTATAATTTACCTCTTGTTAATTCATCAGAGTATACACCTGAGGTACGACAAATCAAATTCTTGTTTTTCATAAAACCTCCAAATTTAGCGAAATTTAAATCTTACAATTAATTTTACTACGATTAACCAACCTACTTCAGTAGTACAATAAGAAAAACATACTAAGATTAGTAGTGCAGACCAAGGCATTGGTTCGTACTACTATTTTTTTATATAGTAGAGGTGAAGAATAGGTCGGGCAGCTCTTTGGATCTTGAATCCGTAAAAAAAACTGACCTACTTCACAACCTTATTTGAATCAGGTTTAAGTATGTTGGATCCTTTGAGATCGTGTATAAGAAATG
>NZ_JBNNUW010000007.1:148035-216043 GCF_050280125.1 Lysinibacillus sp. NPDC093692 | reverse complement strand
CGTATATTTAGTATAACGAGATTTTTTTGTGAAATGAACAAAAAACCCCGAATAGGGTCACTTTTTAAAGTGTCCACTATTCGGGGTTCAGTTCATATTTAAAATCATTCGTCTTTTTTATTATTTGCGATAGAGGGCAAATTCCCACGATATATCTTTTCATATCATAAGAGCAATAAAAGTCGAAGCATTGAAGCTCCTAGTAGAACAACATAGTTACGATAAAAGAGGTAATTCCTAGTGAAACCTCACTTGGAATTACCCCTTCCTTTAAGTATTATCATCTCAAATTTTACAAAGCTTCAGGTTTACACTCGGGACATTTACCGTAAATCTCAAATTTATGGTTTTCAATTTCATAGTCTGGCAGCTTTTCTCCAAGCATTTCCATAGGGCAGAGATTTAGCTCCTTAACATTGCCACAATCCATACAAATAAAATGATGGTGATGATGTTCAGACTCACAATGCATACGGAAATTCCGCTCCCCTGATAACTCAGTTTCATCCAGTATTCCTAGCTTCACAAACGTTGAAAGGTTGCGATAAATCGTATCGAAACTCATACCCGGAAAATCTTTTTTCAAAACACCTAATAAATCTCGAGCAGTTAAATATTTATCTGTTGCTGCAAACATATCTAATATTAACTCCCGCTTATCTGTTTTTTTATAGCCGTTTTCTTTTAAAATTCCCCACGCTTTAGAAACGTTCACTGCGCTACCTCCCCCTGTTTTGCAGCCATTTTAAATACTAATTTCTTCACTAGGATAACAAGTAATAAAATTAAGATAGAAGTAACGACAATCGTACCACCAGGTGCTAAATCTAAATAGAAAGCACTAACTAAACCGATTAACACAGCCGCTTCGCCAAAGACAATTGCATAGATGATTGTTTGCTTAAAGCCCTTTGCAAGTCGCATTGCAGCAGCTACTGGTAACGTCATAAGTGATGATACAAGTAAAATACCAACGATGCGCATACTTGCAGCAATAACAAGTGCTGTAATAATCATAAATAAGAGATGAATCCAACGTGCAGGCAGACCGCTAGCTTTTGCATATTCCTCGTCAAAAGATAAAACAAAGAGTTCCTTGAAAAATATAAACAAAAAGATAGCGACAACAACAGCAATTCCTACTACTACCCATAAATCCTGACGTGATACAGCTGACACTGAACCAAATAAATAGCTCATTAAATCCGTGCTAAAGCCGCTTGCAAGCGAGATAAAGATTGCACTAATACCAATCCCACCTGACATAATAATGGGAATAGCAAGTTCTTCATAATGCTTATATACACGTCTAAGACGCTCAATTAAAATGGAACCGCTGACAGAAGCCAGTATACCTAAGTAAATTGGATTTAGCATTGCCAAGGCTGTAACAGATTGACTGATATATAAGCTTCCCGCTATACCTGCCAGTGTCACATGTGATAAGGCATCAGCAATAAGTGAGAGCCTTCGAACGACAATAAAAACACCTAGCAGCGGTGCCAATATGCCAATAACTAGCCCAGAGAAAAAGGCATTTTGTAAAAATTCATAGTTAAATATTGCTTCAATCATTAGCCTTCTCCTTCTAGTGAATCTTTCTCACGGAATGACCGTACCAAGCATCAAGCGCATCGTGAGAAATTGTATCAAATTCATTTTTATAACCGTGGAAGTGGATAGTTTGATTTAAACATGCTACATGACTGATACGATTGGACACTGTATCCACATCGTGTGTAACAAGAATCATTGTAATTCCCTGTTCCCGATTCAATTTCGCCAGCATATCATAAAAGGACTGCACATTCTCGTGATCAATGCCGACAGTTGGTTCATCTAATATTAATAGCTTCGGTTCACTAACTAATGCCCTTGCAATAAAGACACGTTGCTGTTGCCCACCAGATAACTCTCCAATATTACGATTCATAAATGCTTCCATTCCAACAGCTTTTAATGCTTCTAAGACGTTTTCCTTTGCATCTCGTCCAGGTCTTTTAAATAAGCCTAATTTTTTGGATAATCCACTTTTCACAACCTCTTGTACGGTTGCTGGAAACCCTGAATTGAAGGCATTCGATTTTTGTGACACATACCCAATCCATTCACGATGCTTAAAAGTTGTACTTGGTTCACCAAATAGTTTAATTTCTCCAGACATTGGTTTTAGTAACCCTAAAATAATTTTTAATAATGTAGATTTCCCAGAACCGTTCGGACCTAGAAGTGCTAAAAAATCTCCCTCTTCCACTCGGAAAGAGATATTTTTTAATACTTGTGTATAGTCATATTGAAATGACACGTTTTCAATATCAATTAATGATTCTTTCATGTATGTTCTCTTCTTTCTAATTCAAAATCATTACGATTTAACAAGTTGTAAGTATAAATGAAAGTACAGTTTTTGTAAAGAAAATAAGATCATCATAACGTGTGGTTGATTTTTCGTTCCTACTGGGCGCGTCAGTCTCCACTCCAATCAACTTATATCCATGGCATACGTTTTAACAAATGGTATCCACAACTTTTGGTGATGGCCAGAAAATAAGATTTTATTGTGAAGGATTTCATAGCTGTCACGACGTTCACAAGAATGATTTTGTTTTAAAAAATAAACAACTTTAAAAGGAGGATTAGCTTTGAGTATTCAATTTTTACAGCAATTAACACAAAGTAGTGATAAGGAAATCGTTGCGATTGCACGTTCTGAAGGGTTTGAAATTACTACTTTTGAAGTAAAAAAACTCCGGCCTTATTTGGAGCAATTCTCATTTTCATGGCTTTTTTTAGGTATTCCAAAAGATATTCTTGTAGAGGTTGAAGCTGTTTTAGGTAGAAAGCGTTCCAGACAACTAATTGCATTGTTTACGAAATAATCAATTTCATCTTTGTGTACTTATAGCTGACATTGCACTTTAGCTACAATTACTTTTACTAAATAAAAATAAAATAAGCCTGAAATCAGTATTCATGCAGCTGATTTCGGGCTTATTTATTCTATCCTCTTAGAGCGTCGATTAACTCTGGTTTATACTCTCCATTACGAAGCATTTCAATTTCATGTTTATAAGGAGCCGATTTTGATTTGGCATCACTATTTAATGCGACAAATGGTGTTTCTAGGATTTTAGGAACCTCCATTAATTGCGGATGATGGACAACATACTTTAATGCATCAAAGCCAATATGACCGAAGCCAATATTTTCGTGACGGTCTTTTCCTGCACCGCGAACATTTTTAGAATCGTTGATATGCAGGACTTTGATACGGTCAACACCTATTAATTTATCAAACTCATTTAAGACGACATCAAAATCTTCTACAATATTATAACCAGCATCATGCGTATGGCACGTATCAAAGCATACTGAAAGACGTTCATTATGTGTTACACCATCTATAATTTTCGCAAGCTCTTCGAAAGAACGACCACATTCAGTTCCTTTTCCCGCCATTGTTTCTAATGCGATTTGTACCGGGTAATCCTGTGACAGTACTTCATTTAAACCTTCAATAATTTTGGCAATCCCTGCGTCTGCTCCCGCGCCAACATGGGCACCCGGATGCAACACAATTTGTGTTGCTTCCAACGCCGCTGTTCGTTCGATTTCAGTTTGTAAAAAATCTACACCTAGACGGAAAGTTTCAGGTTTTTCTGTGTTTGCAATATTAATAATGTATGGAGCATGAACAACAATATTTGTCATGCCATGCTCTTTCATGTGTAGTAAACCGTTCATAATATTAAGGTCAGCAATTGGCTTACGACGAGTGTTTTGAGGTGCTCCTGTATAAATCATAAAGGTATTTGCCCCATACGAAAGAGCCTCTTTACTTGACCCGAGCAGCATTTCTTTTCCACTCATTGAAACATGTGATCCAAGTAGCATTTGAAAGCCTCCTTATTTTTTACCGCGAGCTTTTAAGCGACGTTCACGCTTTTTAATTTTGTCCATTTCCCATTTCATATTACGTTTATAGCCTGGTTTTACTTTTTTCGGCTTACGTACTAATGATTTAGCTTTTGCATCGATTTCATTTTCATGCTTCACACGATTTTTACGTGCATGACGCTCTTTTAATTCAGACCATTCGCCATTTTTCACGTCTTTTTGAACAAATGGAATACCCATTTTCTCAACACGTACTACTGCATCTTCATCTGATGGCTCAAATAATGTGATAGCAGTTCCTTTATTACCTGCACGGGCTGTACGTCCCACACGATGAACAAAGAATTCTAAGTCCTCTGGAATTTCGTAGTTAATGACATGTGAAATCCCTTGAATATCGATACCACGCGCTGCAAGATCTGTTGCAACGATATATTGATAATCCAAATCTCGAATTTGCTTCATCATCTTCTTACGATCACGCGGACTTAAATCACCATGTATTTGACCACAGCGAATCCCGTTTTCATTTAAGTAGCCTGCAACATGCTCTGCAGTTTTACGTGTGTTAGTGAAAATGACAGCTAAAAATGGATTGATCCCTTCAATAACTTCCAACAAACGTTTGTTACGTGATTTCGAACGCACTGGTACAAGCACAAAGTCAATTCCTTCTGCGACCGGACGTTTATCGTTCATATGGATATGAACAGGTGCTTCCATATATTTTTTTAAGAAAGGCTGAAGCTTTTCTGGAATTGTTGCTGAGAATACAAACATTTCAAGGTTTTCTGGCATTTGGGAAGCAAAACCATCGATTTCCTCTATAAAGCCCATATCGAAGGCTAAATCTGCCTCATCGACAACTAAAATTGGCGCCGTATGCACAAATAACGCTTGCGCTGAAACGAGATCACGAATACGTCCTGGCGTTCCGACAACAATTTGTGGTTGTGTTTTTAACTTATCAATGGAGCGTTGTTTGTCCGTACCTCCAATAAATAATTTCGCTTGAATTGTTGTTCCTTCTATTAATTGATTTAACGCATCAAAAATTTGTTGTGCAAGCTCACGTGTAGGTGACGTAATAACAGCTTGTACTTCCTGCTTATCAGCATTAATTCGTTGCACTATTGGAATTAAAAAACTATGTGTTTTTCCTGTTCCTGTATGCGCTTGTCCGATTGCACTTTTTCCTTTTAATAATAGCGGAATGATTTCCTTTTGAATCGGCGTTGGTTCTGTAAAGCCAAGTTCTGCAATTGCGTCCTGCAAAAATGGCTGAAAATTATAATCAGTATATTTTGACATAATTCGTTCCTCCTAACATCTTTCACATTGTATCATGATTCAACTTTTAGGTATATTCAGGTGTGTTAATTAAGCGTTTTATCCACCCTAATTGAAAGGCTCTGATAACCGCTGGGCTACTTGTCTTCCCACTGAGTCGAGTAGCCCAACTACAATGGACTACATAAGCAAAATATCAACAAAAAAAATTTTATCAGTCAATAATAAATCTATATTTTCCTAATCAACACGCATGAGGTATATTAACGTCCTATTATCTAAAGCATGAACATAATTTTAAATTTTTATCATGGCTGTAGCAAAGCCCTTATCAAAGTTACTCGAAATACTGTGAATATGCAATAAAAATTGCACTCAGACCTGTAAACAAACGCTACTCCTAATTGCATAAAGCTGTAAGGTAATTTAATTGTAAGACCTTGATATTCCTATTTTTTGAGGAGATTTTCTCTATGGTGAGCTACCATAATAATTTAGTCTAGATATTTTTAGTATGTTAATTTTAATACTATTTTGATTCAGTTTGGTACTCGTACTAATGATGAAGAACCGTTGATTTTTCGCTGAGGGCGGCGACTCTTACGGAAATCAGCCACTTGGAGTAAAAATTAACCTTTGTTTTTTGAGACACTTTATCAGGTGTGCTTTTTAAAAATAGGTGTATTTTTGAGGTGAATTAAAGTTGGGCGATAAGTTTGAAAATTAGGGCGACAAATCTTAGAATTGTTCCGATAAAAGGGTTTTTTGTTTCTATTTCGCTAATATATTCCCAATTTTAACTGATTGTAGCTTAGGGTTACTCGAATTAACTCAAATGTATAAAAATGGTTAATCAACACATAAGACACTTATTTTATATTTATTATTTTGTCGACAAGCTGAACCCACCTAATGCTGTTAGAAGGAGCTATGAATAAGTATTTTTTATGTCAATTCATTGTTAACTAATGCCTTACAGAATTACCATATGTTACGATAAAGATGTAAGATACTAGAGGAGGTTGACTTATCATGAAAGCAGCAAGATGGTATAAAGCAAAAGACATCCGTGTAGAAAACATTGAAGAACCAGTAATCGTACCTGGAAAAGTAAAAATTAAAGTACATTGGACAGGGATTTGTGGTAGTGATTTACATGAATATGCAGCTGGCCCAATATTCATTCCAGTGGAACAACCTCACTATGTAAGTAAAGATATTGCGCCAATTGTTATGGGCCATGAGTTTTCTGGTGAAGTAGTAGAAATTGGCGAAGGTGTTTCAAAGGTACAAGTTGGAGATCCTGTCGTTGTAGAACCTATTCTTGCATGTGGCGAATGTGCCGCTTGTAAAAAAGGAAAATATAATATTTGTAAGCATTTAGGATTCCACGGTCTTTCTGGCGGTGGCGGAGGTTTCTCTGAATATACAATGGTAGATGAAAAAATGGTACACAAAATGCCCGAGGGTCTTTCCTATGAACAAGGTGCACTTGTTGAACCAGCGGCAGTAGCATTACATGCAGTTCGTCAAAGTAAACTAAAAGCTGGTGATACAGCAGCTGTCTTTGGTACTGGGCCAATCGGTCTTCTAGTTATCGAGGCATTGCGAGCAGCTGGAGCAGCGGAAATTTATGCGGTAGAACTTTCAGCAGAGCGTGCTGCTAAAGCATTAGAGCTTGGCGCTACAGCTGTTATTAACCCTAAAGATGAGGATGCAGTAGCTCGTCTACATGAATTAACAAATGGTGGCGTAGATGTTGCATTTGAAGTTACAGGTGTTCCTGTTGTATTGCAGCAAGCGATTGATTCAACAACATTTGAAGGTGAAACAATTATCGTTTCTATTTGGGAAACAGACGCTTCTATTCTACCTAATAATATCGTACTATCAGAGCGTTCTGTAAAAGGTATTATTGCTTATCGCGATATTTTCCCAGCAGTTATGGAATTAATGAAACAAGGCTACTTCCCTGCTGAAAATCTTGTGACAAAACGAATTGCTCTTGAGGAAGTCGTAACAGAAGGCTTTGAAGTACTAATGAAAGAGCGAAACCATATTAAAATTCTTGTAAATTCACAAGCTTAATATATAGTGAAACAGGTAGAGAAAATAGTTTCTCTACCTGTTTTTGATTTGTTAAAATTTGTTTCCCCTATATTGTTCATTCTCATAACGTAGGGTTGATTTCCGTTCCGACTAGGCGCTTTGTTGCTGCTACGTTAACACTACGCTTTCGCACAGAGCAAAGCTTCCTGGGGGCTTCCGAGGAGTCGCCCAGTCGTAATGAAGATCAATTTTTCATGGCATACGTTTTAGCATAAGTCCCATCCCAACTTTTATTGATGAGCCTCTTTTCCCTCCATTTTTTTCATAATATCCAAATTAGCCATAAGGAAGTTCACCTTACTTTCTCCAAAAATCCCCAACGAACGTTTTTCTGTATTTGCTTCTATAATTTTTTCAATCTCATCCTTCGAAAGCCCACTTGCTTGGGCAATACGTTCGACTTGTATTTCTGCAGCCTTCACACTGATATGTGGATCCAATCCTGAACCTGAAGCGGTCATTAAATCAGCAGGTATATCTTGTCGTTTTACGGATGGGTTTGCTAGTAAAAACTTCTCGATATCTGCTTCTATCCGTTTTTTCAATTCTGGATTAGATGGTGCATAGTTAAACGTTCCAGAGCTTACACCACTATAATTCACCCGCCCCTTTTCGTCTGGTATCGTATCCTCTTTCATATAAACATTATAGTTAACAGATGAGACACGCCCCCAGAAATATTCTGGTGCCGTAAAAGCTTGACCGATTAATTCTGAGCCGACAGCTTCACCATCCGTCTCTATTAAACTACCATTTGCTTTATGATGAAATAACCCTTGGGCTAATGCAGTCACTGCAAATGGGTATATAAAACCACATAAAACAAACATAGTTAGTGTGATGAGTATTGCTTGCTTTGAGTTCTCAAAAAATTTTCGCATGTAGCTTCCTCCTATAACCCAAACGTATGGAATAGTGGCCCAACTAATAGATCAATCAACTTAATACCAATAAAGGGAGCAATAATACCGCCTACGCCATAAACAAGTAAATTTTTATTTAATAATTTTGCAGCACTCATCGGCTTATACTTGACGCCTTTCATTGCAATTGGTATTAACAATGGAATAATGACCGCATTAAAAATTAAAGCAGAAATGATCGCACTTGTAGGTGAATTGAGATTCATAATGTTTAATGCACTCATCTCAGGTACAGCAACCATTAACATAGCTGGGATAATGGCAAAGTACTTTGCGATATCGTTTGCAATACTAAATGTTGTTAAGGCACCTCGAGTCATCAGCAATTGCTTCCCAATTTCTACAACTTCAATAATTTTAGTTGGATTTGAATCTAAGTCGACCATATTAGCAGCTTCCTTCGCTGCATTCGTTCCTGAATTCATGGCAAGCCCTACATTCGCCTGTGCCAGTGCTGGCGCATCATTCGTGCCGTCACCAGTCATAGCTACAACTTTACCTTGTGCTTGCTCATCTTTAATAACTTGAATTTTATCTTCTGGCTTACTTTCTGCAATAAAGCTATCTACTCCAGCTTCCTTTGCGATAGCTGCTGCAGTTAGCGGATTATCTCCTGTACACATGATTGTTTTAATACCCATTGCTCGAAGCTGATCAAAGCGGTCCTTGAGTCCAGCCTTTACGACATCCTTTAAATAAATAACACCTAAAATTTTATCGTTTAACGCTACTACAAGCGGTGTTCCACCAACAGAAGCTACTTGCTGAATCAGCTGTTCCATATTTGTAGGAATGCCATGACCTGCATTCATACTTTCTTTTTTTATTGTATCGTAGGCTCCTTTTCGAATTTTTGTACCATCCTTCATATCCAATCCGCTCATGCGTGTCTGTGCGGTAAATGGAATATGTTCGCTTGACTTGATAATGTTTTCTTCGTCGTCAGTATTCACTCCTAATTCACAAGCAAGTGACAAAATTGATTTTCCTTCAGGTGTATCATCTGTTAAAGAACTAAGCCATGCAACTTGAATCAAATCTTTACTTTCCACCCCTTTTACTGGGAGAAATTCAGCTGCCATGCGATTGCCATAAGTAATCGTTCCAGTTTTATCTAATATTAAAGTATCCACGTCTCCACACGCCTCTACGGCTCTTCCAGACATCGCAATAACGTTAAACTGTGTAACCCTATCCATTCCTGCAATACCGATTGCCGACAATAATCCTCCTATTGTTGTAGGAATTAAACAAACTGTCAGGGCTATTAATGTTGCGATAGAAATCGGAACATTTAAATAAGTTGTCATTGGATAGAGTGTCACAACAACTAATAAGAAAATAATTGTTAAGCTTACTAAAAGTGTGTTGAGCGCTACCTCATTTGGCGTTTTTTTACGACTGGCTCCCTCGATGAGCGTAATCATTTTATCTAAAAACGATTCCCCTGGCATCGAAGTAATTTCGATCATCAGCCAATCACTCGTAACCGTCGTGCCACCTGTCACTGATGAAAAATCACCACCTCGCTCCTTTACAACAGGAGCAGATTCACCCGTTATTGCCGATTCATCTACTGTTGCAATCCCATCTCTAACTTCCCCGTCATTTGGAATAACCTCTCCTGCTTGAACTAAAACGATATCGCCCTTTTTTAACTCATGTGCCTGTTTAAGTATTTCAGAACCATCACTAAGCAAAACACGAGCCTGTGTCACTGTTTTCGTCTTTTTTAAAGTTTGAACCTGTGCCTTCCCCCGTCCTTCTGCAATCGACTCGGCAAAATTAGCAAATAGAATGGTAACAAAAAGAATGACAGCGACAATCGCATTATACAATCGGTCATGTTCTCCAACCTCGTTACCAAATATATTCGGAAAAAGTGTTAATAACAGTACGAACATAAACCCTATTTCTACTACAAACATAACAGGATTTTTCACCATATATGCTGGGCTAAACTTCTTTAAAGCGTCTATCATAGAGCTTTTAAACATAGTGCCCGTAATAAAACTTTTTCTTGCTGTTTCCATAAGTGTCTCTCCTTATTAAAAATCAATTTCGCCTTGGCGTAATTGTAGCTGACGCTTTGCTTTCGCTGCAGATAAACAATGCGTCCGGATTTTGAATTGTGCACGCACATTTATTCCTTTCAAATTCATCTCACCACATTAAAGGTAGGAGTCTTAAGCTGAATGAAGATAAAGTTGTAAGTGCTCTGTAATTGGCCCAAGTGCTAATGCTGGTAAAAACGTAAGAGCACCAATCATTAAAACGATAGCAACAAGTAAAAATGTAAAAATTGTATTATCTGTTTTCAATGTGCCCACCGAATCACTATGAAACATTTTTTTAGCAAGTAAAGACGCTATGGCTAGTTGAATAATGATCGTCAAATACCGTCCAAAGAACATGGCAAGTCCTGTCGTCACATTCCAAAATGTTGAGTTGTCAGCTAGTCCTTCAAAACCTGAGCCGTTGTTCGCAGAGGCCGATGCAAATTCATATAAAACTTGGGATAAACCATGTGCACCTGGATTCGTTATACCCGCTACCCCTGCTGTTGTTGTAACTGCAAGTGCTGAAAATAGTAGGATAATAGCAGGGTGGATTAAGATACAAAGAGCAATTAATTTCATTTCCTTTTCCTCAATTTTCTTGCCTAAAAACTGAGGTGTTCGACCAATCATTAAACAGGCGATGAAAATCGTCAGTAGCACATACATCATCATGTTCATCAGGCCGACTCCTTTGCCTCCGAACACAACATTCAGCATCATATTAAACATTGGGATAAGACCACCAAGCGGTGTTAATGTATCATGCATATTGTTAACAGATCCCGTTGTAAAAGCAGTAGTCACTGTTGTAAACAACGCTGATTGAGCTACCCCAAAGCGCATCTCTTTTCCTTCCATACTTCCAAGCTCCTGCGAAATTCCGAGCTCACTAATGATTGGATTACCCGCTCTCTCAGCCACATACACAGTCACCAATCCGACTAGAAACAGCACACTCATCGCCACAAAAATGGATAGACCTTGTTTGCCGAATATCGTTTTCTCTTTTCTATGTGCGACCATTAAACTAAATGCAACTACACAAGCACCAGGTAATAACATCATAGATAGCATTTCCACAATATTAGAAATGACCGTTGGATTTTCAAAAGGCGTCGTTGAATTCGCTCCATTAAAACCACCACCATTAGTGCCTATATGCTTAATGGATTCAAGAGAAGCTACAGGCCCAAGTGCAATATCTTGAACTTTACCTTCTATTGTTTGAACAGTTTGATTCGCACTTAAGGTTTGCGGAGAACCTTGAGATACTAAAATAATGGCAACAACAATAGATAAAGGCATTAACACACGTGTAATAACACGAACAAAATCTATAAAGAAATTCCCTATAGTATCAGTTTTAGCAACAAGGCGGCGGCAGAACGCCATACAAGCGGCATATCCAGTAGCTGCAGATGTAAACATCATAAAGATAATGATTAACATTTGTGATAAATAGCTAAGTCCTGATTCGCCACTATAATGTTGAAGATTCGTATTCGTCATAAATGAAATAATGGTATTAAACGAAAGTGTTGCTTCCATATTGTCAATATTATTTGGATTTAAAAACAGCATAGCTTGAATGCGCAATAGAATATATCCAATAAAAACCATAAAAGCATTCGACAAAATTAATGAAAGTACATACTGTTTACCAGTCATATCCACTTGCTTAATGCCACTTAATTTATAAATAACGGCATCAAATCTATCCATTATTGGATCAAGCCATGTTTTTTGTTGCATTGTCACCCGAAATAGATAGTGCCCAGTTAAAATAACGATCGGTAAATAAATAATTAATACGATGGCAATTTGCCACATACCGCAATACCTCCTACTAGCCTATTAATAGTTTTCAGGATAAAGTAATGCATACCCTAGATAACCGAAAAGGAACACAAGTACAATCCCCATAATAATCCACATTTTTATTCCCCCTAATGTGTTGATTAACCATTTTTACCCACTCTACTTATTTAGAAGGCTCTGATTTCCGCTACGGGCTACTCTTTTTGTCGCTGACGCTTCGCTTTCGCACAGAAAACATTCGCTCCGTGCAGGGTCTCGCTTTCCCGCGGGAGTCGAGTAGCCCTACGCTACAATCAGTTAAAATGGGTTTACATGAGCAAAATATCAACAATAACATTCTTTTATCAGCCAATAATTAAACCTACATTTTCTTAATCAATACGCCTGTTATTCCCCCTTACTTCTCTTCGACTAGCTTAAAGCACCATGCGGTTAACGCATAAAGACACGCAAAGCTTATGATGAGTACGCCAGTCATATAAAAGTCCATCAATTCGAAACACCCCTTCTCTCTTTTGGATGCTCTCATCATACTGACTTTCAAATTAATGTAGTGTTAGGAAATCGTTTTTTCTATTAAGAAACTATAAAGAGAGAAAATCTTAATACTTTCTTAATGGAAGATAGCGCTATAATACAAATGAGGTGAAAGAGGATGGAAAATACACGTCCAACTCCAGAGACGTTTTTAGCGAGGCTTCAACAGGAAGAACAATTTGTAGGGAAGTTAAAGATTTTTCTTGGTTATGCTGCTGGAGTAGGTAAAACTTATGCAATGCTAGATGCAGCACATCAAGCACAAAAACTTGGTAAAGATGTGGTAGTTGGCTATGTAGAACCACATCCTCGTCCAGATACGTTAGCTTTACTTGAGGGACTTGAACAAATCCCTACGAAAAAAATAATTTATAAGGGTAAACCTTTTCAGGAATTAGATATTGATGAAGTACTGAAGCGTAAACCGGAAATTGTCCTTATTGATGAATTGGCACACACTAATGTTCCAACGATGCGTCACAAGAAACGTTTTGGAGATGTAGAGGAATTACTTGCAAAGGGCATTCATGTCTATACAACAGTAAACATTCAACATATTGAAAGTCTACACGATATTGTAGAGGAAATAACCGGAATAAAAGTACGGGAGCGTATTCCAGATTATTTAATTGATCAAGCTGCACAAATAAAAATTGTCGATATTGAACCAGATGAGTTAATTCAGCGCCTACAAGAAGGTAAAATTTATGTAAAACAACAAGCTGAAAAAGCAGTGCAATCTTTTTTTCGCAAACAGAATTTAGTATCACTTCGAGAAATTGCACTACGAAGAGCTGCAGATACGATTAACTATAAGCAGGTAAACAGCAGTGAATCTATGAAAAATCCTGTACAAATCGAAGAGCATTTACTTGTTGGTATTAGTAGCTCTCCCACTAATGCTAAGGTTATTCGAACTGCCGCTCGACTTGCACAGGCATTACATGGAAAATTCACCGCTCTTTATGTACAAAACGTACAGGAGCATAATAAAAATAACGCAAATTCAGAACGACTTCAGCAACATCTGAAACTTGTTGAACAGCTTGGCGGCCATGTCGTAATAGTTCAAGAAGATGATGTAGCTGCTGCCCTTGCCAACTATGCACAAATTAGTGGTGTCACCAAATTAGTCATCGGTAGAACTAGTATGAGAAAAAAATGGTGGCGACCAAGTACAAAAATTAGTGATCGGCTCAACGAATTTGTACCGAATTTAGCAATTCACATAGTGCCTGATCAGGAAAACGAACAATTCTACTTCCCTACTGTAAAAAATAAGTTGTCATTTGAATGGCTTGACTTATTAAAAATGGCTATAGTATTTGGCATCGTCTCAGTTGTTGGGCTATATTTTTACAGAATTGGTGTAAGCGACTCGAACATCATCACTATCTACATTTTAGGTGTCTTAATTCTTGCCATTTGGTCATCAGGATGGATGATGAGCATTATTAGCTCCATCATAGCCGTACTGCTTTTTAATTACTTTTTTACAGAACCACGTTTTTCATTTAACGCCTATCATCGCGACTATCCGATGACCTTTGTTATCATGTTCCTTTCAGGAGTGATTACAAGTAGCTTAACAAAAAAAATAAAGGAGCAAACCATTGTAGCTGTTCGTAAATCTTATCGAATGGAAGTGCTCCTTGATACGAATCGCAGGCTTCAACATGCTAAATCGATAGAAGAAATTATTACGGAAGGCATGTCACAAATCGTTAAGTTAGTAGAAAGACCCGTACAATTTTTTGAAATAGAAAATAATTTAATTGAGAACTCATTTTTTTTCCGAGCTGAGAGCATATCTAGTATTGAAAATAATAAAATAGCTTCCTTCTTTGAGAATCCGAATGAACATGGTGTAGTAAGCTGGGTTATCAATAATAAGCATGTAGCAGGTGTGTCCACTGATATATTTCCCGAAGTGAATGCCTACTACGTACCGGTTATTTCAAACGGGCGTGTTAAGGGCGTGATTGGTATTGCACTGTCAAAGCAATCACCGTTACCTGCATTTGAACGAAATATTTTGCATGCCATTATCAATGATTTTTCATTCGCACTTGATAAATGGTATTTACAAAAACTCAATGAAGAAGTAGCTAGAGAAGCTGAGATGGAACAAATACGAGCAAACCTTTTGCGTGCAGTTTCTCATGATTTAAGAACACCGCTAACTGCTATTTCTGGTAATGCAGATATATTACTATCAAATGCATCCCAAATTCGAGAGGATGAAAAAAGCAGAATATATGAGGATATTTATAAAAATTCCAAATGGCTTGTACAAATGGTTGAAAACTTACTTGCTGTGTCTAAGTTAGAAGATGGACAATTTGCTTTAGAGTTACAAATGGAACTAGTAGAAGAAATTATTCAAGAGGCACTAACACATGTCGTTCGTCTAAATAATACCCATGAAATAACCTATCAAATTGAACCTGAATTTGTATTTGCTTTAATGGATGCGCGACTTATTATTCAAGTTCTCATTAATATTATTGATAATGCATTGACCTATACACCATCAGGTAGTGTTATTACTATACGGGTAAAAGAATCTGAACATTTAGTACACTTCAGCATTTCTGATGATGGACCTGGCATTGATGATGCTATAAAAGGAAGCCTTTTTGAGCCATTTACAACTGGAAAAGTACAGCGTAGTGATAGTCGAAGAGGCCTGGGTTTAGGCTTGGCTCTATGTCAAACTATTTTAAAATTACATGGGAGCGAAATAACAGTTTCAGATAATAAACCAAACGGAACGATTTTTAATTTTTCACTGAAAAAAAGCTCTTTACCAAAAGTTAAGGATGACATTTATTAAATTGGGCGACTTCTTGGGATCAACGTCATAGGCGGGATTCTGATCAGCCCTCCTTTGTAATCGCCCATTAGGAACAGAAATAACTCCCATCCATGTTATGGGAAAGAGCCGAAAAAGGAGTAATGAAATTCGATGAATAAACGAATTCTAGTAGTAGAAGACGATATAGCCATTGGCAATTTAATTAAAATGACATTAGCTACTCAGCAGTATGAATTCGACATTGCACGAGATGGTAATAGTGCTCTACAAAAGGCTCTTGCCATGAACCCAGACGTATTTATATTGGATTTAGGACTACCGGACATAGACGGTGTAGAGCTCATAACGAAAATTAGAAGCTGGACTCAAACACCTATTATCGTAGTTAGTGCACGTGGCGAAGAGCACGATAAAATCAATGCTTTAGATGCTGGAGCAGACGATTATGTTACAAAGCCTTTCAGCGTTGAAGAGCTTTTAGCCCGAATTCGAGTAGCTTTGAGAAGAATGTCGTTCGAGCATCAGCTAGAAAACGAACCCTCTGTCTTTGTAAATGGTCATTTACAAATAAACTACGCGGCAAATACTGTGTTTGTAAATGGTAAAGAAGTGCATTTGACCCCTATTGAGTATAAGCTCTTGGTTGTTTTATCAAAGCATGTCGGCAAAGTATTAACACATAATTTTATTTTAAAGGAAATTTGGCACAATGCACTTCAATCGGACGTTCCCAGTCTAAGAGTTTTTATGGCTACTCTTCGAAAGAAAATAGAGGACAATCCAGCTAACCCGAAGTTAATCCAGACACATGTCCGCGTTGGGTACAGAATGCTGCGTTGTCATGAAGAATAAAAGTCTTTAACTTTGCTAAATAGTATTGTTTTATATAGTAAACTTATTATTGATAGACCCGCCAAAAAGTGATAAGATTTTTCCGATAATGATTATCACTACAAGAAAGTAGGTAGATCTCATGAACCTTCATGCGGTTCAATTGGGTGAAAAAGTTAAAGTGAAAGATCTTCAGCAAATTGACACTCTTTTATGTAAACGATTAAATGCTTTCGGTATAAAGGAAGGCTGTCAAGTTTGTATGGTCCAAAAAGGATGGTTTTCTGGCGCTTGTATTTTAGAATGTCAAGGACAGAAAATCGGGCTTAGAAAAAAAGATTTAATGGATATAAAGGTCGAACAATTATGAGTAGATTAGCTTTAATAGGAAACCCCAATATCGGTAAAACATCACTGTTCAATACGTTAACAAATTCATATGAATACGTTGGCAATTGGAGTGGCGTAACCGTTGAAAAAAAAGTAGGACAAGTAAAAAAACTACAAAAGGAAATTATTGATTTACCTGGTGTCTATACGCTTAACCCGATTTCAAGAGATGAAAGTGTTGTGACTTCATTTTTACTTGAAGATCAGGTAGATGGAATTTTAAATATTATTGATGCCTCTAATTTCGAACGAAATATGCAATTAACTGTAGATATACTAGAACTTAGAAAACCTGTTTTCGTTTGTTTAAATATGATAGACGTTGCAAAAAAGAAAGGCATTTCAATTGATGTCGAGAAATTACAGCGTTCTTTGGGAGTACCTGTTATTCCAATAAGTGCTCGTACTGGGAAAGGTGTTGAAGGTATTTATGCCGCGATTCAAGACTCAGATCGTACCCAACAACATTTTACATTAACCTATGATGACCTACTTGAAGAAGGTATCGCAAAAATTGAAGCATTATTACAGCATATACCTGAGGAACAAAAAAGATGGTGTACTATTCAATTTTTATTAGGGAATGAAGCTGTTGATGCTTATTTGAAAGATAATGAATATTTTGAACAGCTAGCTGCAGTACGTGATGCTTTAGAGAAGCAAATAGGTGAACCATTAAATAAAGCTATTGCTAAAAAGCGTGATTTATATATTGCTAACATTTACAGCGAAGTAATCATACAAGAGAAAAGTGAAACACAATGGACAGAGAAAATTGATAAAATTCTAACACACCCGATTTTAGGTATTCCAATTTTCTTAGCACTTATGTTTTTAATGTTTCAGGCAACGTTTGCATGGATTGGTACCCCGATATCTGATTATCTGGATGGATTTGTAGGCGGCCCGCTAACAGATACTGTTACGCAAGGCTTAGAAGCTATTGGTGCATCCCCTTTTATTATTAATTTAATATGTGATGGGATCATTGCAGGGGTTGGTGGCGTCTTAGTGTTCATTCCACAAATCTTTGTACTATTTTTCTTTATTTCACTATTAGAAGATTCCGGGTATATGGCGAGAATTGCTGTTGTTATGGATCGCCTTATGGAATTTTTCGGCTTAAACGGCAAGGCCTTTATTCCGATGATTGTTAGCTTTGGATGTAATGTTCCGGGTGTAATGGCTGCGAGAACAATTGAACAGCCAAGAGAACGACTATTAACTATTCTTGTTGCTCCGTTTATGAGCTGTTCAGCAAGGTTACCTGTATATGCTTTGTTCGGTGCAGCATTTTTTACTGCACATCAATCCTTAGTAGTATTCTCCCTATATGTAATGGGTATAGTGGTAGCGCTTATTGTAACAAAATTATTATCGATGACGATCTTAAAAAATGAAACTTCAGTTTTTATTGTTGAATTACCAGCCTATCATGTACCACAGCTAAAAACACTTTGGCGTTCTACCTGGGAAAAAGGAAAAGGATTTTTCCGTAAAGCTGGTACTATAATCTTTGCCGGTTCCGTGATTATTTGGCTTCTTTCTTATTTAGGACCACATGGCGCTAATGTCAATATGGATGATAGCTTTTTAGCAATTATTGGAGGCGCTTTCGGTGTGTTGTTTATCCCACTTGGCTTTGGAACATGGCAAGCCGGTGCATCCCTAATTGCTGGATTCCTGGCAAAAGAAGTGATTGTTTCGACGATGGCGATTATTTATGGCGTAAGTGAAGGTGTCTTATCATCTACAATGACAACTCATTTTACAGCTTTAAGTGCTTATACATTCTTGGCCTTTGTTTTACTGTACATGCCTTGTTTAGCCACAGTAGGTGCAATAAAAAGAGAAACACAGTCTGTGAAATGGACATTATTCGCAACTATCTATCCATTTGTTGTAGCATATCTAATTGCACTTATGATTTATGGTATTGGGAATTTATTGATGTGAGGTGTATAGAATGTCTTTATTAATTAATATCTTACTCGGTAGCATTATATTTGGCTATGCTGGTATTACCTTATATAAGAGCATTAAGAAGCAGAAGAAGGGCAAGTGCGCATCATGCTCATTACAGAAAAGTTGTTCCTCTAACGTTTGTGCCCCTCCTTCTCAACTGAAAGATTTTACTACTAAATAAATAGAGCGAGGTATTTCCAAACTGTTATTTCGTTGGAGATTATCTCGCTTTTTTGTGCACTTTTAGACATAGAGGACTTTCTTTGTTCTAAAGCTTAAGTATTAAGAAACGTATTAGAGAAAGATTACTTTACAGCCAACGATTTTAAATGTTTCATCATCAAAAGTTAGTGATGACATTTTTATAGTGTATATTCTATATATAAGTTGATTTCCGTTTCGGCTGGGCGACTCCTTGGAGGATCAGCCATAGCGGAACGAAAAACAACTCACGTTTTGGTAATGAGCCTTAAACTTTAAATTTATTGATTTCTTCCTTCACGGACACCGCTTCTTCGCTTAATGCCTTTGCAACAGCGTTAATTTCTTGAATAGTCGCTGCTTGCTCTTCTATTGTCGATGCTATTGTTTCAGATTGTAGTGCAGTATTACTGGAAGTAGTAGACATATCATTGACCGATGCTGCTATTTCTTCAACACTTGCAGAAATTTGTTGTGTAGAAGCAGACACATCCTCAATCTGAGATGTCATATCACTAATCGATTTTAAAATTCCTTCAAAGGCATTTTGGGCATTCTGAATAAATGTGACACCCTCATCCACATTCAATACAGTTACACTTACAGCCTTTTCTACTTCTCTCGTTTCTTGCTGAATAAGCGCTATTACATCGACTATTTGATTGGCAGATGCTTTGGATTCCTCTGCTAATTTACGTACTTCATCTGCCACTACAGCGAAGCCTTTACCATGCTCTCCTGCACGAGCCGCCTCAATCGCAGCATTTAGTGCTAGAAGATTTGTTTGTTCCGTAATCTCAGTAATTACTTTTGTAATATTAACGATTTCAGCTGATTGTGTGCTTAGCTTCTTAATACGTTCATTTGTTGTATTAGAAGATTGTTGGATAATCGACATTTGGTCTTCTGCGACATGCAACGTTTTTTCACCATTATTTGCAATAGATTGCGTGTCGACTGCTTTAGAATGAAGCATTTGAGTTGCCTCTGCAATACGTTGAACACCTTGGGCAGTTTCATCCATTGTTATCGTACTTTCACGACTAGTAATAGCTGCTTGGTTATCACTAATTGCCATTTTCTCCACAAGATTTGCAATATCATGAGAGGAATTTGAAATTTCATCTGTACTTACTGCTAACTCTTCAGCTGCTGATGTTGTATGCTCAACATTTGCAGTCATGCTATGTATTAATGAATGTAAATTAGACTTCATCAAATTAAAAGAATCTGCCAAATCTTTAATTTCATCCTTCGTTCTAACTTCGATATCCTTTTGGCATAAGTCTCCTTCAGCAATTACCTTTGCTGCAGAAGTTAACTTATTGACAGGAACAATTATGGAACGTACAAATAGTAACCCAACTACTACACAAATCATTGCAATAATACAGAACATCCATAAGAACCACTGCTTATTATTATCAATAAGCTTTTCAACATGCGCTAATGAACTTTGCGTGTCTGTAATGTTTTTTTGTTGCAACAAATCTACTTTGTCATTAATCTCAATTGAAGTCGTATCGAATTTCAGCATTATTTTATTCCCTAGCTCAGGCCCTCCTTGAATATAACTATGGGCCATTTTCTGACCTGAACTATAATACTCATCAAACGCTACTTTAATCGCATCTAATTTTTCCTGCTCTTCCGGATGCATTTTTTTCACTTGTTCCAAATTTTCATGAAAAATTTTGCTATATTTATCTGCTTGCTCAAATCCATCATCTAAATTATTAAGTGCTCTTGTGGCACTAATATCCGTCAAATACTGCTGAACCTGTACGACTGCTAGTTTCATTTCATCTGCTAATAACGTCGTTTGAAGTGTTTTTTCTTTTATCAAATGAACTTGCTCTAGTTGGGATTTGGCATTTTGTTGCTGAAAAATCCCCATCACTAAAACTAATACGACGATAAGACCAAACGACACTATACTTCTCACTTTAATTGTCACAGAATACCCCCTATTTTTACCCTCTGCTATTTTAATCTAGTAACTTCAAAATCATCTTTTTGTAAACTTAATGATACATTATACCTTTCTTATCGACCGAAAGAGTGAAAAAATGTGTAGTTTTCAAGAATTTTTTACCACTTATTGACTACATATGAAATAAGTAATCCTGACAGGCTATAGTGAGATACTTTTACAATCGCCTTAGTTATTTATTTGTGGGTGTCGAACGCTAACTTACCCTTCTGCATATCATATTTATAATCAGGTATGTCATCAATGATAAATCACTATTGAAAGGAGATCGTTATGGTATTTAGACCACCTTATCAGTTCCCAATGTATCCTGGTGGCATGGGAATGCCAAGAATGCCCATGCAAATGCCGATGCAAATGCCAATGCAAATGCCTCCACAGATGTCACCACAGTCCTTTTTCCCGCCCGGAGGCTTTCCAAATCAAGCACGAATGCCGGGTGGCTTTCCAATGTCTAGTGGAATAGGATCATTTGGAGGACAAATGCCAATGCCATCTATGCAGGAGCCATCAAAAATAGGTTCATTTTTGCAGCAGGCGAATAGCTTATTTAACTCAGCGAAAACATATACGCCTTACATTCAGCAAGCAATGCCAATGGTGAAAAATATTCCATCACTTTTAAAATTGTATAAAGGGTTTCAAGGTCTTCCTGCTGCTGGAGCTGCCGCAGGGGCTGGAGCAGTAGCAGCTGAAGCAGCAGCTAGCGGAGGAGGAGGTTCTAGCAAAAGTCGAAAAGCGTCTCGAGAAAATACATCCTATACACCAGCTAACCCACTTCCGTCTAAGCCTCGTATTTTCCAGCCGCCTATGTAGATGAAGGTTTCTTTGTATTCGCCGTTCTTGTCCGTTATAATGTAGATAGGTAAGCTTGAAAGGAGTCACAACCATGCAAGTATTAAAAATTAATCCACGTGGCTATTGCTACGGTGTTGTTGATGCGATGGTCATCGCTCGAAACGCCGCATTAGATAAAACATTACCAAGACCTATCTACATTTTAGGTATGATTGTGCATAATAAACATGTCACGGATGCATTTGAAGAAGATGGCATCATCACATTAGATGGCGAGAATCGTTTAGAAATTATTGAACAAGTTGAAACTGGCACTGTTATTTTCACAGCGCACGGTGTTTCACCTGAAATTCGTGAAATTGCGAAGCGAAAAGGCTTAGTATCCATTGATGCTACATGTCCTGACGTAACAGTTACACACGATTTAATTCGTGAAAAATCATCAAATGGCTATGATATTATTTATATCGGTAAAAAAGGCCATCCTGAGCCAGAAGGAGCAATTGGCGTTGCACCAGATCACGTGCATTTAGTACAATCATCCACTGATATTGATGCATTAAATTTAACGAATGATAAATTACTAGTAACGAATCAAACGACGATGAGTCAATGGGATGTCGCTCATTTAATGGATAGTTTAAAAGAGAAATTCCCACATATTGAAGTGCATAAAGAGATTTGTTTAGCAACCCAGGTACGTCAAGAGGCAGTTGCTCAGCAAGCCGGGGAAGCAGAATTACTTATTGTTGTTGGTGATCCAAAATCCAATAACTCAAATCGTTTAACACAAGTATCTGTTGAAATAGCAGGTACGCCATCTTATCGAATTGCAGACGTTTCTGAGCTAAAAATTGAATGGTTAAAAGGCATTAATTCCGTCGCTGTCACTGCAGGGGCGTCAACGCCAACACCAATTGTAAAAGAGGTTATTTCATTCCTTGATCAATTCGATGAAAATGATGAATCAACACATAGCATTAAGCGTACAGTTACATTAGATAAAATTTTACCTAAAATTAAAACGCCAAAGCCTGTTGATAAAATTATGCCGGACTAATTGAAGAATCCTGATTGTTGAAACAGACAATCAGGATTTTTCATTATTTACTAAAGTAATAGTTGACCGGACGACCAATGCCACCATAATGTACATCCATCGTAATTTCCTTTTGCTTCTCTAAATAATCTAAGTATCGTCTTGCTGTTACGCGTGCAATACCTATACCACTGGCAACTTCTTCGGCCGATGCTCCTTCTACAGATTGCAAATAGTGCACAACTTTCTCTAGTGTTGCACGATTAAACCCTTTAGGTAAACTTTTTTCCGGGCGTACGACATTTGTTTGCTGCACCTCATTATGCCCATCATGGTAATGGAATAATTGATCGAGCTCCCCCTGTGTTAGCTCACGCCCTGTTTGTATTTGCTTTTTGAAGCGCAAATAATTTTCAAGCGTGCCTTGCACTCGTTCAAATGAAAAAGGTTTCATAATATAATCAAAGACGCCAAGATGCAGGACCTGTTTGACCGTTTCCATATCATTAGCAGCGGTTACCGTAATTACATCTACTGGTAATTCAAGTTCACGAATTTTTCGTAAGCTTGTCACTCCATCCTGCTCTGGCATGAAAATATCCATAAATACTAATTCTGGTTTAAGTTTTCGAATTTGAGCAATCCCCTCTACTCCATTTGAGGCTTGTCCAATTACTTCAAATCCAGCTATCTTTTCAATAAATTGGCGATTAACTTCTCGCACCATCGGATCGTCCTCTATTAATAAAACCTTTGTTTGTGTCACTGTTAGCCCTCCATACACTCTGTTCTATCTCTATATGTGTAAATTTTCTCAAATGAACCATAAGTAGTCGTCCAGTCTTTACTCTAATCAAAAAACAATTGTTACTCTCAGCCTTTGGTAATATGCCTATTAAGTATGGTAAAAAGTTATTAAAAAGCTTGTTCCCTTATTCGGCTCACTTATGACTTCTATTTCTCCCTTTCCTTTTTGTACAATTTCTTTTATTAAATAAAGTCCAATGCCCCGACCTTTTTTCTCTTTTGTCGAATAACCATTATCAAAAATATGTGATTTTATTTCATTTGTCATGCCTATACCATTATCTGTTACTAGAATTGCAAGCACATCCTCATCCTCATCAACAGAAACATGGATCATTTTTTCTTCAATTTGTACATCCTTTAATGCATCAAAAGCATTTTCAATTAAGTTACCAAATAAAATAACGAAATCATGGTGGTCTAAATTGTTAGGAAATGTTGTCAAACGGCTTTCTCTGTCAATCTCCAGTAGAATTCCCTGCTCTTTCGCATAAGAAATTTTACTAAGGAGAAGCCCTGAAATATTTTCATTTTTAATCCGTTCATTTAAAAAATTTGTAATTTCATCGTGTTCTTCTTTTACTTGCGTTAAGTAAGTGAGTGCTTGTTCATGATGTCCAAGCTGCAAAAGACCAGCAATTGTGTGCAATTTATTTTTATGCTCATGCGTTTGTACGCGTAATGCTTGTACGAATGCCTTAACACCCGTTAATTCCTCTGCAAGTTTTTTCACTTCTGTACGATCCTTAAACATGGCCACAGCGCCAACTGTTTTTCCATTAACTTGTATAGGAATACGATTACTCATAATACTGTGATCATTTATATAGAGCTCACGATTGAAAATAGGTTGATCTAGCTCCAAAATTTCCGGTAATCGTGTATCCGGTAATATATCAAAAATTTTCTTCCCTATTAATGTTGATGGTTGTTTATGTACACCTAATATTTCACACGCTTTTTCATTAAATATTGTGATTGTCAATTCATTATCTATAGCAATAATCCCTTCATGCATTGCGTTAAAGGTTTCTGTTCTTTCTACATACATTTTAGCAATTTCATGAGGCTCTAACCCAAACATTTGCTTTTTCATATGAAGGCCTAACGTATGAGCCCCCCATGCACTAAAGAAAAGAGACAATAAGATTGTAATGATTAATTCTGTTTGAATCGATTGTAGTAACTCCGCAATAGTTAAAACACTATAACCTACTACTACTACACCTATTTGTCTTCCTTCTTTACTCATTATCGGGACGAATGCTCGTACCATATCTCCATGTTCACCATGTGCAATAGATGTATAATAATGCTCAGAAAACGCTGCATTTAGATCACCTGATTGCGAAACACGACCGATCTCTTCTGTTTTTGGATGTGAATACTTGCGCCTTTGCATATCAAGGACAACAATATACTGCGCTCCATTTATATCACGTATTTCTTCCACTACAGGATTAATGTGTTCCGTAGCCTCATTAAAATTATTATTTGCAATGTACGTTTTTAGCTCAGGAAGCTGTGATACTGTTTTTGCGACAAGCAGAGCCTGATTTCCAAGCTTATCCTTTTGTTCATTCATGACATACCCTAGCAAAAATGTACCACCTATACTAAAGGAGAGCATGAGAATAAAAAAAGTCAGAGACATAATTTTTCTCTTCATCGATAATTTTTGAAATTTCAAGATGTACGCCTCCTCTTACTATATTTTAGCTTACTCCATATGTTAGAATAACAAAAACATCAGAAAATACGAATAAATTGGGTGTAATTGATGAAAAAATTTATTATTGGAACAATAGTAACCGTTTTATTATTAACGATAGCGATTGGTGTTCAACAAGGCTTACTATTCGCCAAGCCTCTTCCCTATGACCATGAGCAAAAAGGCTTGGATACACAAATAACGATTCATTTAAGTCATGTAGTAGCTGAGAATACACCAAAAGGACAAGCGGCAAGTAAATTCGCCGAGCTTGTTCAGGAAAAAACAAATGGTGAGGTGAAGGTACACGTCTACCCAAACTCTTCTTTGTTTAATGATGAAAATGAGTTTCAGGCTTTAGAAAATGGAGAAGTAGAAATGATTATCCCTACTTTTTCAAAGATGACATCCTATATACCAAATTTGCAGGTTCTTGATTTACCTTATCTTTTTAATACGGATGATGAAGTCCACGAAGTTCTTACAGGTTCGATTGGTGAAGAATTGTTAAATGAGCTTGAACCTTTTCATATAAAAGGACTAGGTTTTTGGCATAATGGCTTTAAACATTTAACTACTGTCAATCACCCTATTCATAGATTTGAAGACTTAAAAGGCCTACGAGTCCGTACAATGCCAAGTAAAACGCTTGAAAAGCAATTCGAGGCTGTTGGGGCTACCCCAACTCCAATTTCCTTTAGCGAGGTTTTTACTGATTTAGAATCGAATACTATTGATGCTCAGGAAAACACAGCGTCAAACATTTATTCTAAAGGTTTCTATAAGGTGCAAAAGCATATGACATTAACTAAGCATGGCATTTTAGGATACGCTGTTTTAATAAACGATAAGTTTTGGAAATCCTTACCTCCTAAAATCCAAAAGCAGATTATGGAGGCTATGAAGGAAACAACAGACTGGCAATTTGAACAAGCTGTAGAAATGAACAAAGAAGATTTACAAAAGCTTGAGCAGCAAGATAACTTTGAGATTTATACGATGAGCAATGAGGAACGACAACGTTTTAAAGAAAAACTAGCACCTGTCTATGATTTTTATAGAAACAATGTACAAAACAACGATGTTTTATCCGAAATAGAAAAAATTGTATCTCCTTAAAGTGAAACTTTTAAACAGTGAGGTTTCTTCACTGCCCGTTATTATGAAATTAATAATTTTGTTCATTAATGATAAAATTCTCACCTTCGTGGGGATTTTTTCTTTTGTATTATAATAGATTCCAAAATTGCAAATCTACTATAAAACAGCCCCAAACTCTTACTATGACTAGTTTTATTGATCCTCCGACTAAAAATGAACAAAATGAACAATAGAAACATTACGGACATAAAAACTATTGTCGGAAAATTTCAGCTATGATAACCACATGAAAGCGTTCACATAATATTCATAAGTAGTGTAAGGGGAGAACTTTATGCGTATAAATTTTAAAAACTTAACTGTACAAGTACTGATTGCCATTGTGCTAGGTATTATTGTAGGTGCTACGTTTCCAGAGTTCGGAGCGAAGTTAAAAATATTAGCAGATATTTTTATTAAATTAATTAAGATGTTAATAGCTCCTATCATTTTCTTAACAGTCGTTATCGGAATTGGTAGTATGGGCGATGTAAAAAAAGTTGGTAAAATTGGCGGGAAGGCATTAATTTATTTTGAAATTGTCTCTACTTTCGCACTAGCGATCGGCTTAATCGTTGTCAATATTGTACAACCTGGTAAAGGATTTAATACAGCAGCTGCTAACGGTGCAGATGTTTCTCAATATACAGAGGCAGCAGCCGCTACAGAACATGGTATTGGTGCATTCATTATGCAAATTATACCTGATAATGTTGTAGGAGCACTCGCAAATGGAGAGTTATTACCTGTTTTATTCTCAGCTGTTTTATTTGGCGTAGCAGCTGCTGCTATTGGTGAACCAGCTAAACCGGTTATTACATTTTTCGAACGAGTAGCAGATATATTCTTTAAAATTGTTAATATGGTCATGAAGGTTTCCCCGATTGGTGCATTTGGTGCAATGAGCTACACAATCGGAAATTTTGGTCTTAAATCACTTGGAAACTTAGGATTTTTAATGTTATCCGTGTATATTACAATGTTTATCTTTATCGTCGTGATCATTGGTCTTATTTCACGTTACTTCGGGTTTAGTATTTTTAAGTTCATTAAATATATTAAAGATGAAATTTTTATCGTTATTGGGACATCATCATCAGAATCTGCACTGCCTTCGATGATGCGCAAATTAGAAAACTATGGTTGCTCAAAACAGATTGTTGGTCTTGTCATTCCAACAGGGTACTCCTTTAACCTTGATGGCACGTCCATTTACTTATCCATGGCGGCTATTTTTATAGCACAAGCTTATGGAGTTGATTTAGATGTTTGGCATCAAATTACATTGCTTGCTATTTTAATGCTAACATCTAAAGGTGCGGCTGGTGTAACAGGCTCAGGCTTTATTACGCTCGCAGCAACATTAGCAGCATTCCCAATGATTCCAGTGGAAGGGATTGCACTTTTAATCGGGGTCGACCGCTTTATGTCTGAGGCTCGCGCCGTGACAAACTTAATTGGTAATGGTGTAGCAACTGTTGTCGTGTCAAAAATGGAAAAAGAATTCGATTCAGAACAAGAAAAACGTGCCCTTGCAGGAGAAGTCACAACTCAATAATAAAAACAAAGGCTGTCCGAACGTGAAAATCTCACATGATCGGTCAGCCTTTTTTATTGTTAAACTTTTTTTATCTAAAAAAAAACTTACGCATTTTATCATTCATTTATGATCCCTCTCTCTAACTGTCTATCAAAATTTTTGTTGAAGGTGAAACCTGGAGTTAAGCTTCCCCGTATAATAAGTAGATTGGAGGCTTTTTTATGACTACATTTACCCTTACCTATCCAAAAGCTTTCGAAAGCTTTGCAAATATACCTATTGTGAATGAACAAAATGAGACGGTTTGTTTGCTACAAAAGGTTGAACGTTCATCCGTTGGAAAAGTAATCAACGCTGTAATGTTAGTTGCTGCACAGCAGACATTGCCACATCGCTATGAAGCTCGTACTACTTTAGGAGCACCGCTTTTTCAAGTGCAATTTACACCATTAACAAAGGGTGTTAGCCATCAGCTTATTATGCCAGATGGATCCATTTTACCGATACAACGGAAGACGGTTCAATTACTTGAATCCTCCTACTCCTTTACAATGGATGGACTCGCTTTTCGCTTTGAAAAGGATTTTACTTCAACCGCCTATTTATATTGTAATGATGAAAAAATCGCAAGTGCTAGTACTATAGAAACTGAGCTTTTGCGTATTGGGATATCTTTTAAACTTTTTAACTCTGACGATACGCTCTTTGTTGCTTTGCTAGCAACTCTGTATCAGGCTTTATTCTCAATGAGTAATAAGTAGGCTCCTCACCAAAACGGTGATTCGTTACCATTCCAATTGGACACTTTCCTAGGGGTTTCAGTCGCAAATTCCTAGGAGTCGACCAGCCTCGCACCATTTTATATACATAAAAATTCGGTTTAAATAGATATGAACGATAAAACTCCTATTGCTAGGAGTTTTTTTGATGGTAGTAATTATATTAAATATCTTCTATGCATTTACAACTACTTGTCGTTGATTTCTCATAAAAGCCAGTTTATGGCTTCCACTACTGCTAGAATCATTCAATATATTCCGGGACACGAAATAAATTCGCTTTGTTTTGACCTTTTTATGCCATCCCTCAAAAAGAGGAGTACACTAAAGAAGTAGAAATACTATACTTTCGGAGGCATTTACAATGAATACAAAAGCAGCAGATATCAAAAATTTAATGACGCTAGATCTACTTATTCAAATCCTAGAGGAACGCGGTATTATGACAGATAGAGAATTAAAAGAACGTCTCACTAATAACGTTAAACTTTCCTCTATGGATGCAGATTTAAAAGAGAAAGTCATTGAAGAAATAAAACATTAATGGAATGGATGGCATATCAAAAAGGGCCGCTTCTTAAGCAATAAAAATACTGTAAGCGGTCCTTTTTTAAATATGCACTTTTAGTTCCTTCACATGTACCGCAGTCCCTGTTATCGTAATATTCAGTTTCCCCTCATTGTTTTTTACATGTACATGCACACGCCCATCCTTCCCAAGTTCCTGACCCTGTTCTACAATAAGTGTTTTTGGCAATTGAGCTTTCTGATCGATATAATTTGCATAATATGCTCCCATTACACCAGAAGCAGTGCCTGTAGTTATATCTTCAATTGTTCCAGAATAAGGTGATGAAAAGTGCCTTGCGTGCATATTTGCATTCTTATCAAATGCCTCTAAGCAAAAAGGATGCAAGGATGCTTTTGGCATTTCTTCAAGGATAGTTGGAAAATCTGCAGATTGCGGCGTCATTCTTTCAAAGTATGTTAAATTTTTAATTGGTATTAGCAATGTCCAAATTCCTGTACTTCCATAGACTATCGGTAATTCAGGATGTATCGCTTCCTCTGTTAGTCCAATTGATTGTACAAGTTTAGATTTTGAACCATTAAAGGCTTCAAACTGAGGTGTTGCATGTTGCATAGTAATATAAATTTGTCCTGCTTGTTGCTCTTTTATCTCAATTGGAAGAATTCCTGCTTTCGTCTCAATAGTTAGTTTTGACTTATCTTCTAGTAAACCTTGTGTTTTTAATGCATATATCGTAGCCATCGTTGCATGCCCACATAAATTTACCTCATGCTCTGGTGTAAAATAACGTATATGTAAATCTGCTTTATCCGATTTTAGCGCAAAGGCTGTTTCGTTAAAGCCTACTTGCTTAGCAATAGCCTGCATTTCCATTTCACTATACTGATTTCCCTCAATGACGACACCTGCTGGATTCCCCATATTAGGGATCGCACTAAACGCATCATAATGATCTACGGTAACCGTTTTCATATACTTTTCCTCCTTTATTTAAGCTTAGCTACGCACAAACTACTGTTTACTACCAAGCCTTTCAAACGGCCACAATACAAAGCCTGCAGTTCCTAAAATTTTATCTTGCGAAACGAATCCGATATCCAAATTCCGACTATCTATGCTTTGTCGACGATTATCCCCAAGTACGAAAAAATGACCCTCTGGTACAGTCATTTCCCCTAATTGTTCCTCTAGAGTGAAATCATATGTAAAATCACCTTTATCAAGTAATCCTTCTTTATATTCTGTTAAATAGGGCTCATCAAAAGCCTCCCCGTTTATAAATAAAACGTCATCTTTGTAGGCTACACGATCTCCTGGTAAACCGATAATTCTTTTAATATAATGCTTATCTTGCTTTGTTTCAAAGACAATAACATCGAAGCGGTCATAATCGGTAATTCGTGGTCCCACTTTATTAACAATAACTTTATCTCCAGTTTCAAAAGTCGGCTCCATTGAGGCACCTTTTACAACTACAGGCGATAGAATAAAATAACGTACACTCATTGTAAAAATGATTGCCATTCCAATCACTTTAAACCATGACCAAAATTCATTCTTAGTTTGTTTTTGTGTCACACTTTACACTCCAATCCTTTTTCCTTCAAATCCAATCCGATTACATTATTAATGGAGACGAATTCCATTCAGAAAAGTTCCATAATTCTAAAAATCATTGAATTCTAAAATGCCTATTATTTTTTTGATTCAAGAAAACGTAATTTGCCATTTACAAACGAAGGGCTTACCTATGAAACAGCTCATTGGGAAGCATTAAATAATGATTCTCATACGACAATTTATATATCCGATATCGATGCAAATCAAGAAGATGCTTGGTATTTCTATTTAAAAGATGAAAAAGAGTTAGATGTCCTATACAAAGAGATTTTTCAAAAGATTGAAACGTTATAAATTTTTTTGTATTTGCCACTCGAAAACCAGCGTATTCGAAAATTCTCGAATACGCTTTTAATTTTGGAAAAACAACAATCAAGTTAAACAGAGTCAAATAAAAAAGCAATATGTACTTTTTATTGTACATATTGCTAAAGATCCCTATCGAATCGTTTTTAATGCTGTTGCCCAAGGAACAAGCTGATCTAACATTTGATTTACTGAATCTGCTTGCACATCCTTCGGTTTAAAGACCGAGCCGTTTTCGAAGTCAGTAAATAAGGATAGAGCAGGATGCACGCGAACATCTGCTACTAATAATTCACCAAGAATTCCACGTAAATGTTCAGCCGCTCTTGCACCACCGACAGAACCATAAGAAACAATACCTGCGGCCTTATTATTCCATTCCACGCGTAAGTAGTCTAATGCATTTTTTAGTGCACCGGTAATGGAATGATTATATTCCCCAACGATAAAAACAAACCCATCACATGCAGCAACACTTTGCGACCACTCAGCTACTCCAGAAGTATCTCCTCCTGGCTCACCTAGCAATGGTAATTTAAAGTTAGCGATATCAATTATTTCATATTCCGCATCACGACGCTTTTCTGCTACTGCCTTTACCCATTCACCAACTTGTGGGCTTAAACGCCCTTCACGAGTACTCCCTAAAATAACCCCAATTTTCAACATATGACTCCTCCTTCATTCATCCCTTAAATTGTGACCGAATCATTCACTTACATTAAAAACGGTTCTCTTAGCCATGTTGTACAGGAATCCATTTCTTTATTCAATATACATATAGTTAATTAAACCATTTTTACTTTGAATTAAATTATCTTTAATCCAAGATAAAAATATCATATATTTATAAAAAATACCAATTATTTCATTTAAATTAAATTATTTTAATTTAGTAGGTCTTTCTAATGCTGCAAGTTCATCCTCAATTGAAGCATATTGTCTTTCTACAACATATTTGGTATCCGATATAGCTGCATTATAAATATGCGGAGCAATATTTTCCTTTATTAAAATCAAATACTCTTTCTGCTTCAAATTCAGAAATATCCTCATCTCGATTATTGTAGAAAAATCGTTGAATATCAGCTATTATTGTTTCTTGTTGTTCTTTTGTTAATCGAATAAACAATCCAAAACGCTCCTCTCATTGCAATGAATACTCACCTATCATAACACTCTAAAATTAATCCATGCATAAAAAGACTGAATTTTATTTTATAGTGATGAAAACAAAATACGCAAAAAAATTTGGTGAATGTTATGGCACTTCCAGTGAGGGTGATTTCCGTTCCAGGCTACTCGCACAACAAAGCGCCCAGCCGGAACGGAAATCAGCCCCTAGTTTTGTAGAAGATCATACTTTATTTAATAGGACACCTAAATTTCTTTAACACAATAGTTTTTCAACAACACAAAAAGGCTGAATTATATTACATACTATAATTCAGCCTTTTTAATATTACTGGTTACATTTAAATGAATAGTTTGTTGATAGAAACTTCTTTTCTTTTGAGACGATGGCTTCGCCGCCATCTTTTTCACATTGCTCGGTCATCGCATCAATTTTTTTGGCATTCATCGTATTTGTCATAACTGTCATGCCTACCCCAAACACAGCAATTAGCAAACCAATCATGATCCATAACTTGCCGCCTTTATTGCCAGCAGGTCTTTCATTCGCCACAGATATTCCCCTCTCTTACACGAATAAAAACGGTTCTGTATGAATAGTAGATTGTACAAATTCAACAGAATATTTTTTATCCTCACACATTCTTGTCATCTTTTTAGCTACTCCGGCAATCATCACCTTCTCCACATGATGACCTGGATCTACGATTTGCAGACCAATTGCTTGAGCGTCCTGGGCAGTATGGAAATACATATCACCTGTTAAAAATACATCTGCCCCTGCACGTTTCGCAGAATAGATATATTTATTACCGTCGCCTCCGACAAGCGCAACTTTTTTCACTTTCGACTGTAAATCGCCAACAACTCGGACAGCAGGTACGTCTAACTGCTTCTTGACAAATTGTGTGAATTCGTGAAGAGTCATTTCCTGTGGTAAAAAACCAACTCGCCCTAAGCCCATTACATTTGTTTGCTGGTCTAGACGAATGAGATCATAGGCAGGTTCTTCATATGGATGTGCATTTAACATTGCCTTTAACACACGATTTTTTACGGATTCCGGAAATACTACTTCTATCTTTACTTCTTCTTCAACATGTAATTCACCGATAGCACCTACATGTGGATTTGCACCTTCTAGTGGACGGAAGCGCCCTTCCCCCATTGTAGTATAACTACACGCTTCATAATCGCCAATACGACCTGCTCCTGCCTTTGCTAATGCCTCGCGTAAATCAGTGGCATTTGCAGTCGGTATAAAAACAGCCAGCTTCAACATATTTTCCGCATATGTTTCTTCGAGAATAAAACGGTTTTCAAGCTGGAGAGCATCTGCTAGTAAATCGTTAACACCATCTTCAGCCACATCTAGATTCGTATGTGCTGCATAAACAGCAATATCATTTTTAATAAGCTTTTCATATAAACGCCCAGCTGGATTGTCAGTACGAATATTCGAAAGTCGTCTAAAAATCGGTGGATGATGTGCAATGATTAGTTCGCATCCTTGAGCAATAGCCTCATCGGCTACTTCTTCATTTACATCTAACGTGACTAATACTTTTCTTACAGGTTTGTTTAAAGTGCCAATCGCAAGACCAATAGGGTCATTTTCCATACAGGCTAGCTTTTTAGGCGACCATGATTCAAACAATTGAATAATTTCCTGACCGTTTACTGTCTTCATCTCACAGAACCCCTTCCACTAAATTGAGTAGAGCCACTAACTCTGCACGTTTTTCTTCAATTTCAGGTGTTTGATCTGCCCCTTCAATAGACTGTAATACACGCTGCCAATTTTCTTTTTCACGAGCCCATTTTTTTATAAATGCTGGTGATTTTCGTTGCATTAATCTCGGACCAAATATAATTTCCGGTTCCGTTAACGTCATTGTACTTCTTTGCAATACAAGAATTTCATAAATTTTTTCGTCTTCCTCTAAAATCTCTTCGTCCTGGATTGCCCAATTATGTGCTAATGCCCATTCACGAATCACTTTAGCATGAATATTTGGCTGCAAAATAAGCCTTGTTACCCCATTTAATTTTTCAGGATGCTTCTCTAAAATGGAGACAATCAAAGGACCGCCCATTCCAGCAATAGTAACAGTATCAACATGGTCCGTTTCTTCCACTGCCGCTAAACCACTCGCAAGTCGTACTGTAATTTTTTCTGTTAAGCCTTCTTTTTGCACTTGTCCTACTGCTGATTCAAATGGCCCTTTCACAACTTCTCCTGCAACTGCATAAGAAGCAATACCTTTATGAATTAAGTAGCATGGTAAATATGCATGATCGCTCCCAATATCAGCTACAACTGCGCCTGAGGGAACAAAGCTTGCTACTGTTTCTAATCGTTTTGATAATTTTTGTGCATTCATTTTTTTACCGCCTGTCTTCAATAGTGTCCATTCTTAGTATGTATGATGTCGAGAAAAAAAACAAATGGAGTTGCCTCAAAAATTTTGAGCAACTCCATTTTACTGAAGATAAATAAATTGTAGCTGCACCAATTACGATTAAACGCTTTCGGTGCAGCTACTTTTATCAATTATGCCTCGGCAGAATTGCGTCCGGAATTGGCTTTGTGCTTAGGCCTGCACGATGCAGGTCAGTTAGCCGTTATCGCATGGATGCGATGAATTTAGGCTAACATCCCCTAAGCACTCCTTTCCGATTCCGTGACATCTGCCAGAGGCTTTAACTTCTGAAAGAAGTTAAACTATTTTAGAGTTGAAATGTACTTAGCGATTTCTTTTGCTTCCGCTTCAGTTTTCATTCCAGGTGTCATTGGTGTGCCTTCGATACCGTTAGTTAAAACGTCTACGATATGAGCCTCATCTAATCCATGTAAGTTTGGACCTACAGAACCAGTTAAGTCAGCAGCGTGACAGCCAATACAAGATTGTACTAAAGCTGAACCGTCATCAGTAGCTTCTGTCTTTTCGCCACCGCCCTCTTTTTCAGTAGCAATTTCTTTTTTGTTATCTGCACCTGTTAAAGACATGAAGAAAATAAGACCAACACCAAATGCAAGAATTAAGATGTAAGGAACGACTGGATTGTTTTTCATATGTTTCCCCTCCTCATTGTAAATCTACTTCTATTATAATATAGAATCAGTCAACATCTAATATTGTACTTCATTAACCATGAAACGAAAAGACCATTCGCTAAGTTTTCCTTTGTTTGTAACAAATTCGACATTTCTGTATCTATTGGATAAAATATGTCTTGAAATCGCCAATATTTGGACTATCTATTATCTTTTTAGCAATCAATTATGCCTTTCCAAAATCGGCTTGAAGAAGTTTATCTAAGATTCATTACACGTTGTTATCTTTCCTCTATTTACGCATTCATATACCAAGAAAATTAAAATATCTTATTGATATTTGCTAATAGAATACGCCATAGTAATAAGTTCTATTATCATGGCTCTCATCACCATAACGTATGATTGATTTCCGTTCCGGCTGGGCGCTTTGTTGTTGCTGTCGCTTTGCTTTCACACAGATAAAACATTTGTTGCTGTCGCTTTGCTTTCGCACAGATAAAACATTTGTTGCTGTCGCTACGCTTTCGCACAGATAAAACATTTGTTGCTGTCGCTTCGCTTTCGCACAGATAAAACATTTGTTGCTGTCGCTTTGCTTTCGCACAGATAAAACATTTGTTGCTGTCGCTACGCTTTCGCACAGATAAAACATTTGCTGACGCTTCGCTTTCGCACAGAGCAAAGCTTCCTGGGGGCGTCCGATGAGCCGCTTCACTCGCACTGCTCGCTGCAGGGTCTCGGGCCAACAGATGTCTTTTGCGCGAAAGCGTGAGTGCAACGTAGCGGCTGCAGCAGGATGTTGGTCACGGAGGCGTTATACAGGATGTGATGTTTTTAGCCTCCGTTCCTCTATTGCTGATCCCCGAGGAGTCGCCCAGCCTCCACTCCAATCAACTTATATAAAAATCAGCCACAACTTCCGGTAATTAACCATTAATATTCTATACCTACTGATATCAGTTACTCAGACTATTGTTTTTAGTCTTCAGTAATTTACATGGATAAATTTCGAGATTACATATTATACCAAAAGAATCTGTAAGCTATATAAAAGCATACAGATCCTTGTCATTTGTTGGCGAACTAATTTACAAAATGGGTTCTTATAATAAGTTTATGATATAATAGCTGATCAGTGCTAGTAACCCTAGGACACCTGAGACCGTGAAATAAAGTAGCTTCATTTTTAAACCTGACCAAAGCCAAACTCCACAGTTCGCTGCAATCAAGCAAAACAATGCGGTATTATTTCCGTTAAAATATGTAGTGTAAATTCGAATAGACATACTGAACAATAAAACAGCGGCTAGCAAATGGAAAACAGGCGCTAATAAATCATTTTTTCGTGCCATTCGAAATGCCGTCAGAAATAATACTATAGCAGCTATTCCAACGACTATCGTTAAAATGATCATGAAAGATGGTATTGTAAAATAAAAAGTTAGCAGAGTAATCATCGCAATACATATACCTGCAATTACAAGTAGCAGCTTTCTCTTTTCAGAAGGCAAAATAGCTTGTTTATGATGTACTGGTTCTAACTCCTCTAAATTTTCCCCCTCTGCATAAAGAGCGGCTAAAAAGTCACAGTAATGTTCTGGTAATAGCTTATTTTGCTTCCAAAACAAAATCTCATTCAAGATTATTTTTTTTCGAGGATTTGTCATAATTTTTGCTCCAAACATTGCTTTATATGGTTGTTATTCCAATTTTATCTCAAAACATTGCCGAACACATCTATATAAAGTAGCAAAAATATTTAGTTTGTCACATTCTAGTACATGATATAAACATTTTCGAAACAATATTTTCTTTTGATAGACTTTGTTTATACGAGTATTTTTCTGATTCAATAGTAGCACAAAAAGGGCTATCTAATTAGTCATCACTAATTAGATAGCCCTAGTCTGTATACCTTATTCTAAGAAATCTTTTAAACGTTTGCTACGAGAAGGGTGGCGTAGCTTTCTAAGTGCCTTAGCCTCAATTTGGCGAATACGTTCACGTGTTACACCAAATACTTTTCCTACCTCTTCTAACGTACGTGTGCGACCATCATCTAGACCGAAACGTAAGCGAAGTACATTTTCTTCACGGTCAGTTAATGTATCTAACACATCCTCTAATTGCTCTTTTAACAATTCATAAGCTGCATGGTCAGATGGAGATTGGGCTTCAGAATCCTCAATAAAGTCTCCTAAATGTGAATCATCTTCTTCTCCAATTGGTGTTTCAAGAGATACTGGTTCTTGCGCAATTTTTAAAATTTCACGTACTTTTTCAGGTGTTAAATCCATTTCTTCCCCAATTTCTTCTGGAGATGGTTCGCGACCTAAGTCTTGTAGTAATTGGCGTTGTACTCGAATTAATTTATTAATTGTTTCGACCATATGCACTGGAATACGAATTGTACGTGCTTGGTCCGCAATAGCACGTGTAATTGCTTGACGGATCCACCATGTTGCATAAGTAGAGAATTTAAAGCCTTTACGGTAGTCAAACTTCTCAACAGCCTTGATAAGCCCCATATTCCCCTCTTGAATTAAATCAAGGAATAGCATTCCACGGCCAACATATCGTTTTGCAATCGATACAACAAGACGTAAGTTTGCTTCCGCTAGACGTTTACGTGCTTCTTCATCACCTTGCTCAATACGCTCAGCTAGAGCGATTTCTTGCTCGGCAGAAAGTAAATCAACTCGACCAATTTCTTTTAAATACATACGTACAGGGTCATTTATTTTAACACCCGGTGGTACACTCAAATCATTTAAATCGAAAGTCTCTTCGTTTGCTTCTTCTTTCATTAAGCTTTCTTCTTCAAACTCTTCTTTTCCAATGATTTGAATGTCTTTTGCCTTTTCAAGATCCTCAGCAAAGTGGAAAATCTCTTCGTTCTCCAATTCATAAGGCGCAAGTTTCTCTGAAATTTCTTTCATTGAAATTTCACCTTCTGTTTTTGCTTTTTCTTGTAGTAGCTTTTTTGCTTCATCTAATGTAATTTCTACTTCTACCTCTTTTGAACGTTCTGACTTGTCCGCCATAAACCTTCCTCCTTCTAAACAACCGAATCGGGTTAAATCGCCGATAACGATTTTCTTAAATGAATAATCTGTTGGGCGATTTCAAGTGCACGCGCATACTCGTGCATCTTCTCCGCTTCCTTTGACTCATGCATCTTTTGTTGAATTTCTTGCTCAATTCTATATTTTTGCAGCTGACGTATTGAGTCTGTGACCTCTGCCTCTGCATGGTCGGGATCCCGTTCCGTTAAAGCCGCTTCCATTACTATCTTGCGTAATTCAGAGTCATCTAATATTTCAACAAAACGCTGATAATCAGGATGACCAAATTCCTCATAAAATCCTACTAAGCGAACAAAAACAGCCAAATAGGCATCTCGTACAAACGGTTCTTTTTGCTCACTACGTAATACCCTGTCCACTACATCTATATTATGAAGCATATGAGCCAGTAATAAACGTTCTGCACGTTCTGCTGCGTCCATAGGCTTATGTTGCTGAGTGACCGGCATCGAAGGCGCCTGAACTGGCATTTCTACTTTTGTAGAACGCACCTGATTTGCCTCTAGCTTTCGGAATTGAGCATAAATCGCTTCATCCGAGATATTTGTCTCATTCGATAGCTGTCTTATATACAAATCTCGTTCGACTGGTGACGATCTACCTACCAGTTGCTCAAGAACTTCTTGAATATATTGAAGCGTATCATTTTCAAACTGAAAGTTCTTATTTCGTCTAGCATGCATCATCATAAAAGCAATATACGCATGAGGGTTTTCCAAAATTTGTTCTTTAAATGCCTGTCCGCCTAAACTACGAATGTATTCATCGGGATCTAGCTTATCTGGTAACACCGCAATATTAACTTTCATACGTTCCACTTGAAGTAACTGTGCCGCTCTTTTTGCCGCATCAAAACCTGCATTATCACCGTCATAGCAAACCGTAACCTGCTCTACTAAGCGTTTTAGCTTTGTGATATGCTGATTCGTAAGCGAAGTACCCATTGTTGCTACAGCATTCGTTACACCAACAGAAGTTGCTGCTAAAACATCCATAAACCCTTCCATCAATACTACTTGACGATTTTTTCTAATGGAGGTTCGTGCTTTATCTAGGTTATATAGCACTTCACTCTTTTGAAAAATCGGTGATTCTGGACTATTTAAATATTTTGCCTCTTCACCAGTCGATGTAAGAATTCGTCCTGAGAATGCTATAATCTTACCGTTCTCATCACGGATGGGAAACATAATACGCCCTCTAAAACGATCAAAATAGCGTTCTTCCCCTTCACGCTTAATCACTAAACCACTTTCCGCGATTTCTTGTAAGTTATAACCTTTTCTTTCAAGCAATATCGTTAATGCATCAAAGCTCGGAAGAGACCATCCAATGCTATTAGATTCTATAAGTTCCCTTGTAAATCCTCTTTCTAGCAAATAATTTAAAGGTTCTTCACCATCTTCCGTATTTAACAGTAAATGATGAAAAAAATCTGCTGCAAAAGCGTGTGCTTCTTTCATCCTTTCTTCTGCTTTAGATACCTTTTTCGTTACTTCTGGTAAACTTGGCCCAACATCTAAATGTATGCCAATACGTTCACCAAGTTTCACTACAGCGTCAGGAAAAGAAATACCTTCTATATCCATGACAAAAGTAACAGCATTACCACCCGCACCACAACCGAAGCAATGAAAAATTTGTTTGTCTGATGACACAGAAAAAGATGGCGTTTGTTCTCCATGAAATGGACAGAGTCCAAACCAATTGCGCCCACGCTTTGTAAGCTGCATGTATTCGCTAATGACATCAATAATATCCGATTGTGTGCGAATCTGTTCAATCACTTCTTCAGGAATCTTCCCTGCCAAATCCATCACCATCTTTAAATTACGTTCTAAAACACAATTCGCTATCCGATTTAAAAATCCTTTATTTCTCGACAAAAAAATAGGATTTTTCTCTTAATAAATATTTTTACCACAATTTTATTATTATAAAACATAAATTAGTTTTTATCTATACTATTTTCAAACCCGACTCAAAAAAACCGCCTCTTATAACCGAGGTGGTTTATCATCATTCGTTTCTTATTTACAGTTTAAAATATGCTCAATAATAACGTTTGCTGTTTCTTCAACAGCTTTGTTTGTCACATCAATAACTTTACAACCAATTTTAGAGACAATTTTTTCAAAATGCTGGATTTCATCTAATATTCGATTATGCTGCGCATAGATAGCATCATCATTCAATCCTAGAGACATCAATCTCTCTTTTCGAATGAAGTTTAATTTATCAGGAGAAATAATTAAACCAAAACATTTTTTCGGATCAATTTTTAAAAGTTCTTCAGGTGGCTCCACTTCTGGTACTAAGGGTACGTTCGCCACCTTATAGCGTTTATGTGCTAAATATTGTGATAGCGGTGTTTTAGAGGTACGGGAAACACCAACTAGCACGATATCAGCCTGTAAAAGACCACGTGGATCTCTACCATCATCATATTTTACTGCAAATTCAATAGCCTCTATTTTTTTAAAATAATCATCATCTAGCTGGTGAACAATTCCTGGAGCCTCTAATGGGAATTCTTCCACAAAGGTTGCCATTGTTTTTAAAGCAGGCCCTAAAATATCGACGGCATATACATTTTCTTGCTCACACAGTTCACATAATAACGATCGCATCTCCTGTCGAACAAGTGTATATACAATAAATGCCTTCTGTTTCGCTGCGAGGCATACAATTTTACGAATGAGCTCCTCTGATTGTATATGAGGAAAACGACGAATTATCGTGTTTTCCAAACCAGGTCGGAACTGACTAATAACCGCTTTCGCTACTTGGTCACCAGTTTCACCGACTGAATCAGATACAACAAAAACCCGTAGTCTTTTCATACTGCTCTCCTTCAACTATTTAGTCATTTTGTGCAAGTGATAAGAAAGCTCGTGTAATCGTCGTTTTTGTTAGTCGTCCAACGATCGTCAATCCACCTTCTTGTGGCTCAACTACTGGTAGCGAATCAACTTCTCGATCAATTAGTTTATTCGCTGCGACGACTAAAGAATCTGATCTTTCACAGTACGATATATTTGGCATGCGTGTCATAATTATATGTACAGGAATTTTGTTTAAATCCTGCGTGCCAATACTTGTACGTAGTAAATCCTTACGAGAAAGTACCCCTGTCAAAAATTCATTCTTATCTACGACAAATAGTGTACCAACATCCTCAGAAAACATGAAGCAAATCGCATCATAAACAGTCATTGTTTCTGGTACAACAACAGGTCCTGAATGAAAATCTTTCACCTTTAAATTGTTAATACTATCCGTCAATGTAACGGATGTTTTTTTACCTGAATAGAAATAGCCAACACGAGGTCTAGCATCTAAAAAGCCCGCCATTGTGAGTATTGCTAAATCTGGTCTTAAAGTTGCTCTTGTCAGATTGAGACGTTCTGCAATATGTTCGCCTGTGATAGGGCCGTTTTCTTTCACAATTTGTAAAATGTCTTCCTGACGTTTATTGAGTTCGATTGGACTCACCGCCTCAAATCTAATAGTGTTATACTTATGCTCAATTATTATATACTATTTTAATAATTATTGCGAAGAAAAGAACTACATGCTACAATATTGACACATACGCTTGCTCTCGATGTATTTTCGAGTGATTTGCGTTATATAGGCGATGACGGGAAAAAAGTATCTGTTCCATTTTAAAGCGAGTAGAAGATGGTGAAAGTCTACACAGTGACAGAGAAAAGGCACTCCTTGAGCTAACTTTTTGAAAAGAGGTTTTAAACAATTCGTTTAAAACAATCAGGGTGGAACCGCGGGTTTTAGCACTCGTCCCTGGGCATTTATTGTGCCCGGAGACGGGTGCTATTTTTAATTTAGTCCTATCTAAATTAAAAATATTTAGCGAATTTATTAATTATATAAATACGCTAAAACAAAATCAAAGTTCACTCTTTGAAAACTATAAAGGAGGCTATTTTTATGGCTAACAAATCAATGGAAACAATTGTATCATTAGCGAAGCATCGCGGCTTTGTCTTCCCAGGTTCTGAAATCTACGGAGGCTTAGCAAACACTTGGGATTACGGTCCACTAGGTGTTGAATTAAAAAACAATGTAAAAAAAGCATGGTGGCAAAAATTTGTCCAAGAATCAGAGCACAACGTTGGGATCGATGCTGCAATTTTAATGAATCCAAAAGCTTGGGTTGCTTCTGGTCACGTTGGTAACTTTAATGATCCAATGATCGATTGTAAGGCATGTAAAGCTCGTCATCGTGCTGACAAAATCATCGAGGATGCTGCGCTAGCTAAAGGCGATGAAATCATTGTCGATGGTATGACATTTGATCAAATGAAAGAAACGATGGTTAAATATGACGTAGTTTGCCCAGATTGTGGTAAAGCTGATTTTACAGATATTCGTCAATTTAATTTAATGTTTAAAACATTCCAAGGTGTAACAGAATCTTCTAGTAACGAAATTTATTTACGCCCAGAAACAGCACAAGGTATTTTCGTGAACTTTAAAAATGTACAACGTTCTATGCGTAAACGTACACCATTCGGTATTGCACAAATCGGTAAGTCTTTCCGTAACGAAATTACGCCAGGTAACTTCACTTTCCGTACACGTGAATTTGAACAAATGGAGCTTGAATTTTTCTGTAAGCCAGGCGAAGATCTTGAATGGCACGCATACTGGAAAGAGTTTTGTAAAAACTGGTTATTAAATTTAGGCATGAAGGAAGAGTCTATGCGCCTTCGCGATCATGAAGAAGACGAATTATCTCACTACTCAAATGCAACAACTGATATCGAATTCAAATTCCCATTCGGCTGGGGCGAGCTTTGGGGCGTAGCGGATCGTACAGATTACGATTTAAAACAGCATATGGAGCATTCTGGTGAAGATTTCACTTACATCGATCCAGTATCAAACGAACGTTATGTACCATATTGCATCGAGCCATCTCTAGGTGCAGACCGTGTGACATTAGCATTCCTTTGCGATGCTTATGACGAGGAAGAGCTTGAAGGCGACGATAAACGTACAGTTTTACGCTTCCACCCTGCTCTAGCGCCATTTAAAGCTGCGGTCCTACCACTTTCTAAAAAGCTTTCGGATGAGGCTACTGATGTTTGGGCAGAGCTTCGTAAATCATTCCCAGTTGACTTTGACGAGTCACAATCAATCGGTAAACGTTACCGTCGTCAAGATGAAATTGGTACACCATTCTGTATCACTTACGACTTTGACTCAAAAGAGGATGGTCAAGTTACAGTACGTCACCGCGACTCAATGTCTCAAGTTCGTATGCCAATTACAGATGTTAAAGCATATATTGAAAAACATCTTCAATTCTAAATTCGTAAGATGTAAAAAGGGAGTCGCATTTTAAGCGACTCCCTTTTTCTGCGAAAAAATGACTACTCGTACAATTGATGAAGAACCGGTGATTTCCCTCGGACTCCAGCAAGATAACTTGCACTGAAAGCCTTCTGGAAAGTAGAGGCCAAGCCTGCAGAAAGTGCCTACTCGGAGTGAAAATCTACATTTGTTTATAGATCACATTTCAATTTTTTATCAGGTCTTAATTGATGAAAACAAGCGCTCTTGCATCTTCTCCTCAAATGAAAACCTTTTCATACTCATACCTACTAAGCTTATTAGAATTTCCTCGATATCTACAAGCGTATAATAAAGGAATGTTCCTTCTCTCATTGGGCGAACCCTCTTATCGATTGTTATTTTATCCTCAATAAAGTAAGCTACATTTACGTTACAATGTTCCATCAATTGCGATATACGTTGATCATCATCTGGATTAATAAAAAACGGAACAATTTTGTCAATATATAAAATACTTTGCACTAGTTTTATAAAGAAATTTTCACGAAGTGCAGTTTCCACAACTACTACAGTTGTTTTTTCATGCTGGTAATCCATATACAATATATTTATTTGCTCTTCTAATAACTTTTTTAGAATATCAATAGAATTTCTATACCTTGTCATATCCGTTTGGATTTCTCTTGTTAATAAACGTAGAATTCGAAAAGCAGGTAAAAATATTTTTAAAACAATTTCTTTAGGATGCAAATGATCTATTAATTTTTTATAGTAAACTCTTAAGCTATTTTCGTCACAGCGAATTAATTGTTCTACAAATAAGTTAAAAATTTCTTCAAAGCTGTTAGTACGATAATCTATCATTTTCGAAATTTTCACACTATAATTCAAAGGTAAAATCATAGATTTTTGCTCATCTAATAGCTTAACTTTAGGCAATGTCGGGAATAAATCATAGACAAGTTCTACTTGAGCACTTCGATTATCTGATAATTGAACGACTGAATTGACAGGATAAATTCCTAAACTCTCTACAAATTTATGCATAAATTTCTCGTTATATAAATGTCGATCACGATATAAAACAGCCAATGCATCTGTTGCAGCATATCCCGAATGATATACTCGCTTTGATGTCATCGCTGAATAAACATCAATAATCTGCAGTATTTGAACTCCCTCACACATATCATCCTCACAAAGCTGATTCGGATAACCTTTACCAGCAAAACGTTCATGATGATCACGTGCTAAATAGGCAATATCCTCTTCCCCATTTTCGATGAGTATCTTATAACCTTTAGTCGTATGAGTTTTGACTATATCAAACTCATCTTCCGATAATTTTCGTTTTAAATTTAATATTTTTTGCGGAATACATACCTTCCCAATATCGTGGAACAAATAGCCTCTTGCTAGCGTTTCAATATCCATTAAACCTAAATTACGGGCAAAAATTGTACCTAAAACGAAAACATCAAATGAATGAACAAAAGAATATTCATCCCATTCTTTTAATCGCATGAGTAATTCATAGCGTTGTTTCTTTTCTAAAATTTTTTCAAAAACACCTCGTACATATGCAGTGTCTTGGATGCTTTTTAAAATTTGGCCATAGCGTAATTCATGCACAACATTCTCTAATGTAGTCATAAAAAGCTGACTTACTGTTTCTTTATACTCATCTACATCATCATTTTTATCCATTAGCGGTGCAAATACATCCTCGTAATCCTTTGAACGCTGAACACTCAAATCATGAACAATTCGGACTGAATCAGTCGGTAAATAAACAGATAATTCGTCAACTTTTCTAAGTTTAAGTAATGCAATAATTCGTTCCGTCAAAACAAGATCTTTTTTAGCTAATAAACGATAATCAGAAAAAATATCTTCAGCTAAAATATCATTCGCTTCAACTTCATCAATACTTAACGTCACTTTTCTTAGCATAATTTCTGCCACATACACAATGCTTAAGCAATATGTGACTCCCTCCTTCTCCCGTAAGACTGCGTTGTTCGTTGTTCGTCAATTACGCCTCAGCATAATTGGTCCGGAATTGGCTTTTTATTTAGGCCTGCAAATGTTTTTTTGTGATAAAGCAAGGCGACAGCAGCAATATGAGGACAATACGATGTCGGTCATTTCGATAATGCCATAGCATAGCTTTTTTACCGATGCAGGTCCATTAGCTGTTATCACATGGATGAGATAATTTTAGGCTAACATCCAATGCTAACTCCTTACCGATTCCATGACACCTGCGGGAGGCTTTAACTTCTTTCACATGTGTAACTTTCGCTACAGAGAATATTTACTGTAAGAAGTTAAATATCATCATCTATATCAATTACAATATCATAGATTAAAATGTCTTTTCAACTAGTATATGACATTTGAATGGATAGTTTCTACTATGTTTATATTAAAAACTCTACTAAAATTAATATTTTATACCTAACGAATCATTTTGTATTATTTGTTAATTTGAAATAAAAGGTATAAAAAGACCTATACATTAAAAAGTATAAGTTTTTATTTATAAGTTATAGTTAAATTTCTCTCATAAATTATATTTCTACAATTAATAAAGGATTAATCATTTTGTCCTAATGCCATTTACAAAAATCAATGCAACTACAAAATAAATATCATTTTAGCAAAATAACTATCAAGCACGCGAATAAGGAACTTTAGAAAACCACCTTTTCCCTATGTTTCACCAAAAGTAGCGGATGACATTTATTAAAAACGTAAAAATGCCAGAAGATCAATGTTAATGGTCTTCTGGCGTTTTTTCTTGTTCTGTACTTGTTCTTAACTGAAATTCAGGCGTTCGCTCTAGCTGTTCAATAAATTTTTTAGTCTTAAAACGAATTCCTGTTTGTTCCTCGTAAATGGTTGTAATTATTTTTTTAATAAAATATTTTGTTTCCTTTTTCAGGTCTAGTTTCCCAATCTGGTCAATTGGTACAGTATAGAACATCCGAATAAGCTTAAGCTGGGTCGGTGTTAATCGAATGATATAAGGATCATGGTGATAACAGCGATGACACAAAAAACCACCCTGTGTAAAAGAAAATGCAAATTCACCGTCTACGGCACCACAAGCAGCACAAGCATGTAAAATAGGCTGTACACCTGTATAGGGTAGCATTTTCCATTCTACGAACAATGTAATGGCCTCCGGGTCATAACCTTCCTCAATGGCTTGTAATGCTTGTAGGAGCACATCAAATGCATATGGCTCAGGCTTCCCCTCTTCTACTACTCGCTCGACAAGTTCCATTATAAAACTTGCATATGCTGTTGCCATAATATCTTCACGAATATGGCGCATTGAATTAAGATGCTCACCTTGCTGCAATGTTCCCATACCAGTATGATGCTGCACCATAAACATGCCATACGTAAATGGCTGTGTCACAGATGCTAGTCTACTAGAAGGCTTCTTCGCTCCTCGAGCCATCGTCGCAACCTTACCCGCTTCTCTTGTTAGTAATGTTACAATTTTATTTGATTCTCCATAGGCACGCACCTTTAGGACAATCCCTTCCCATTTATGAAGCATCGATCCCCCTCCTTTCTACACTGTTTCGCATGAAAATAGAGCTCTCCAATAAATTAATTGGACAGCTCCATTTAAAACTACAGCGACAAATAAGAATGTTGTAAAGTTGCTCCTTAACTCAATAACAGATCCTATTAATATTCATCATCACGGAAACCGAAGTCACGTAAATGCGTTGATTTATTTCGCCAATCCTTTTGAACCTTTACCCAAAGCTCTAAATACACTTTTGAACCAAGAAGCATCTCAATATCTTTTCTTGCACGTATCCCTACTTCTTTTAATAGCGCACCACGTTTACCAATGACGATCCCTTTTTGCGAATCTCTTTCCACGATAATCGTTGCTGCCACACGAATTTTATCTTCATTTTCTTCATCACGGCGAATTTTATCAATCACAACAGCGATGGAATGAGGTATTTCTTCGCGCGTTAAATGCAACACTTTTTCACGAATTAACTCCGAAATAATGAAACGTTCAGGATGATCCGTTACTTGATCTGCTGGATAATATTGCGGACCCTCTGGTAAATATTTCGTTAATGTCGTTAATAAATCTTCTACATTATTCCCTTGTAATGCTGAAATCGGTACAATTTCCGCAAAGTCATAACGCTCTTTGTAGCTTTCAATTATCCCTATTAATTCATCTGGATGAATTTGATCGATTTTATTGATTACCAGGAAGACAGGCGTTGGATTACCCGCAAGCATTTCAAGGATGAATTCGTCACCCTTTCCAAGTTTCTGCTCTGCATTAACCATGAACATAATAACATCCACTTCACGCAATGTATTTTTAGAAACTTTTAGCATAAAATCCCCTAGCTTATGTTTCGGCTTGTGGATTCCTGGTGTATCTATAAAAATCATTTGGCTATCATTTGATGTCAGTACACCTTGTACTTTATTTCGTGTTGTTTGTGGCTTATCACTCATAATCGCAATTTTTTGACCAATAACACGGTTTAAAAATGTTGATTTCCCAACATTCGGTCGACCGATTATGGAGATAAAACCTGACTTATAGCCATTATTATTTTCCAGCATTCTCTAAATCCTCCGTTGTAAATGCAAACGGTAGTAATTCGCCTACAGACGTTACCGTGACATCACCTTTTAAATTTGTTAAATATACAGGCATAGATGGCTTGCAAAACTCCATCATCACTTGACGACAAGCTCCGCATGGCGCACATGGTCCATCTGTATCAGCTACAATAGCAATCGCCTCAAAATCATAAATACCTTCTGACACAGCTTTGAAAAATGCTGTACGCTCAGCGCAATTTGTCATACTATAACCCGCATTTTCAATATTGCAGCCGTGAATGACCTCTCCATCTTTCGTTAAAATCGCCGCGCCAACTTTAAATTTTGAGTAAGGTACATAAGCCTTTTCACGCGCTTTTTTTGATTCTTCTAGTAATGCTTGCATATCAATTGTCATCAATGTTCACCTCTACATAAAAAATAGCTCATCACCATAACGTGGGCTGATTTCCGTTCCGGCTGGGCGCTTTGTTGCTGTCGCTACGCTTTCGCACAGTTAAAACATTTGTTGCTGTCGCTACGCTTTCGCACAGTTAAAACATTTGTTGCTGTCGCTTCGCTTTCGCACAGTTAAAACATTTGTTGCTGTCGCTTCGCTTTCGCACAGTTAAAACATTTGTTGCTGTCGCTTCGCTTTCGCACAGAAAACATTTGTTGCTGCCGCTTCGCTTTCGCTCCAGGGTCTCGGGCCAGCAGATGTTTTTTGCGCGAAAGCGTAGTGCTAACATAGCGGCAGCAGAGGGTTTTGTTTGTGCGAAAGCGCAGCGACAGCAGGATGTTGGTCACGAAGGCGTTATCACAGGACGTGATGCTTTTAGCCTTCGTTCCTCTATGACGCTGATCCCTAAGGAGTCGCTCAGCCTCCACTTCATCAACTTATTGCATGGATTAACAAATGTCCTCACTTAACTTTTGGTGACGAGCCCAATAATCATAATTCTCCAGCACATTTGTTACCACTTCATGACCGAGTAATAATTTTTAAAACCATTTCGGTATAAATATGAGTAATCCGATTATAGCACTGAATATCGCAAATACAAGTACTGCACCTGCAGCAAGATCTTTCGCCTGCTTAGCAAGCGGATGAATCGTAGGTGAAGCTAAATCCACTACTCGTTCAATTGCTGTATTAATCATTTCAAGTGCAAACATTAGAGCAATTAATAACAATACAATATACCATTCTATACGTGATAAACCCGTAAAATAGCCAGCAATCAAAACTATTCCCGCACTTAGTAAGTGGGATTTAAAATTTTGCTCCGCACAGGCTGTAATAATACCTTTAAAGGCATACCCAAAAGAGCGTACAAATTTGCGAACATTCATTTATTCTCGTCCTAAGCCGAAAGATTGTAAAATCTCATCCTGCTTACCGAACATCACCTTTTCATCTTCTGGCACCATATGATCATAGCCAAGTAAATGTAAGAAACCATGGACTGCTAAAAAGCCTAATTCTCGCTCAAATGTATGCCCATATTCCGCTGCCTGTTCTTTTGTACGATCTGTTGAAATAATAATATCTCCTAATATACGAGGCATCCCTTCAAATGTTACTTCCATTTCTCCCTCACCTAATTCCTCCAGGGCAAATGAGATAACATCTGTCGGTTGATCTTTGTCACGATATTCTCGGTTTATTTCTTGAATCGCTTCATTTGTAACGAACGTCACTGACACTTCCGTTTCCGGCTCAATATTCTCTAGTTTCGCAGCTAGCTGCAAAAGCTTTTCAACAAGCTCCATATGCTCAGTAGCCACTTCATTTGTTTCATCTGTAAAATCAATTGTTAAAATCATAGATCCTCCTACTTATCTGCCTTTGGATATTCAATTCGTGAGTGGAAAATTCCATTCAACGTTTCACAAAGTACTCTCTCTATACATTTTAACTCTTTTATCGAAATATCGCATTCATCAAACTGACTGTCTTGTACTCGATCATCAATGATTGCTCGTACCAACTTTTGAATTTTCTCTGCATTCGGTTCCTTCATCGATCGAACCGCTGCCTCAACGCTATCTGCAACACTAATAACTGCTGCTTCCTTCGTTTGTGGTTTCGGACCTGGATATCTGTACGTTGTATCATCTAAGCATTTTCCTTCTTCCTTCGCTTTAAAGTAGAAGTATTTTAACAGACTAGATCCGTGATGCTGCAAAGCAATATCAATAATTTCCTGTGGCATCTTATATCGTTTTAGCATTTCAGCCCCATCAGTAGTATGCGCAATTATAATTTCCGCGCTTTTTTCCGGAGACAATGAATCATGGGGATTAATACCAGACATTTGATTCTCGATGAAAAAAGCAGGTCGCTTCGTTTTACCAATATCATGATAATAGCATCCTACACGAGCTAGTAATCCATCCGCACCAATTTCCTCACACGCAGCCTCCGCTAAGTTCGCCACCATAACACTATGATGATATGTTCCCGGAGCCTCCATTAGTAATTTTTTCAGCAATGGATGGTTCGGGTTCGATAATTCAATTAAACGCAACGATGACAATAAGCTAAATGCTGATTCAAAGAATGGTAAGAGACCCATTGTAAGAGCTCCTGATAATAAAGCTGATATCATTGCCGCGATAAAGTAAAACACTAACTCTGACAAGCCGTAGGTAGATTGTGTCATCAGTAAATAAAATGCAATAAATAACATATTTACGAGCCCTATAATACCTACAGTATGTAGAATATGCGAACGCTTTTCCATACTTTGTAAAAAGAATAAACTCGCAAATCCTCCAAAAATTATATACAGTGTAATTTCCATCTGCATAACAGATGAATAACCCTCTTGGAATATAACACCCGCAGATGCTGCTGTCATAACCGTAATAAGAACTGCAGCACGGTCATCTGCTAATAACCGTACTAGCATCGTTGCCAATGCTGTTGGGAAAAGGAAGGCAATCGTAACATCGAAACTTCCTGAGACTAGACTAATAAATTTCATCAGCAGGATTGATAAACTATAAACAATTACTGTTACCAACAGGGCATTACGTTTCTTGTACTCATCTATATGCCAGCGTTCGAATAAAACAAACATGAACATCATTTCAAGAAGTATTAAAATAATCAACCCTGCAATCGGTTTCATGGATGCCTTATTACTTACCATACCTAGAAGCTCTAATTGACGGAACGCCTCATTATCAATAATTTGCCCTTCCTGTACGATGATTTGACCTTGAAGAATTCGAGTCGGTTCAACTGATTCCTTCACTTGTTCCTTTCGAATTTTCGTTTGTTCCTCGTTTATCGTCTCGTTTTCAATAATACTCGTACGACCAATTAAAACTACCGTATTAAATATTTTATCAGGATAGCCTCGTTGTCCACGAATTTTTGTCTCAAAATCATTTTGAGACGCAAACACATTTTCCGATCGAATGGATTTTTGTAAATATTCCTGCACGAGTTTTGATAGTTGCGTACTTGTTCTTTTTAGATCCGCTTCACTTTGTACTAACAATCCTTCTAGTTGTGAATCAGTGAAGACAATAGGCATTTGCTCTGAATCTATAGATTCAAGTTTTTTACGAAGCTGCGCCACTTGATCGACAACAGAAATAGGTTCTTTGCTACTCTCAACATCTGCCTTTACCTCAAGAACATAGTCGAATAAAGACGTTACAATCGAAGCTCGCTGTTTAGCAACATCTGCAGAAAATTGATAGACTGGTGCAACTGCATTTGTTGCTTTTTCTCGTTCCTGTTGCGTTTTATAAGTATCTTCTATCGTTTTAGTAGATCGTACTGTTTCAGGCGCTAGCTGTAATGGTTTAAAATCATATGTAACACCTTTAACATTGCCATACATAAAAGTAAATTGTAGGGCTCCTGTTAAGATGAGAATGACAATTAAAAAGTAGCGAAAGCCAATAAGTTCTGTTATTTTTTTTAATTGTTTCTCCATCTTGCACCTCCTCTATCTACCTTCTATCATACCAATTCAAAAAACATTTTTCCCGAAAAATGTATAAGAAAGTAAAAAAACAGCTATACACATCGTATAGCCGTCACAATTTTTTCCATTTTTAAACCATTTTCTATTTGTTCTATCTTTTATATCCGTGGCTAAGCATTTTAATGCAGACTTTTTAAAGGCCGTTGCACCTGCCGTTTCGTTTCACTACACTTTCGGTGCAGACTTTCTAAAACCTCGTTGCACCTGCCGTTTCGTTTCACTACACTTTCGGTGCAGACTTTAGAATTGCGCTTTGCGCAATTCTAAAGTTGCTGCTCTTCGTAGGCTTGGATGATTTTTGCTACGATTGGGTGGCGTACTACATCACCTTGTTCTAAAATTTGGAAATGTATAGATTTTACGTACTTTAATGTTCGTTCTGCTACGATTAATCCAGATTCCATATTTTTCGGTAGGTCAATTTGTGTTTTGTCGCCTGTAATGACCATTTTTGAGCCAAATCCTAGTCGCGTTAAAAACATTTTCATTTGCTGATGTGTCGTATTTTGAGCTTCATCTAAAATAACAAAGGCATCATCTAATGTGCGGCCACGCATATATGCTAAAGGCGCAATTTCTATTGTGCCTCTTTCAATAAGCCTTTGTGTTTGTTCTGATCCGTAAATATCGTTTAAAGCGTCATAAAGAGGGCGTAAATAAGGATCTACCTTTTCCTTCAAATCCCCCGGAAGAAAGCCTAGAGACTCTCCTGCCTCTACTGCAGGACGTGTTAAAATAATACGCTTAACGTGCCCGTTTTTTAGCGCCTGTGTTGCCATGACTACCGCTAAATACGTTTTCCCAGTACCGGCTGGTCCGATACCAAAAACAACGTCCTTATGACGGATTGCTTGTATGTATTCTCGTTGACCTATTGTCTTTGCACGAATAGGCTTGCCTTTCGTCGTGCGAGCTATTTCTTCATCATAAAGTTCTGCAAAGTATTCAATCGTTCCTTTTTGTGTCATTTCAATTGCTGTTGCAACATCACGTTGATCAATATTAATTCCTTTACGAATGACCTTTAAAAGAGCATGTAAAAGGAATGTTGCTTGTTCCTTTGCATCCTCTTCACCAGCAAGCTGAATTTGTTCACCACGTGTAATAATATGGACTTTTAGAGCCTCTTCGATTAATTTCATATTTGCATCGGAAATTCCGAGTAGCATGACCGCTTCGTTTGGATTATCCACTTGTAATACAGTTAAATGTTCTGACATAATCATTCTCCTTGTAGGCCTTGTATTGGACTGGCAATGTTTTCATTGACTAAAAATAGAACTTTCCCTTCAACTGTACCATTCCCCCACTTTACCTGTAAAAGGTTTTCTTTTTTTATAACCGTTTTCGCAGGTAGTGAACGAAGTACCTTTTCATGAAGCAATGGTATGAGCAATGAATCTATTTTGGATTCATTAAGCTCTACTTGCACTTTTTTTGTGTACTGCTCCTCAACAACCGAAACATATGGATCGAGCCAATCAGGTAAATCTTTCTTTTGCACATAGTCAACTTTATCTTTTTCTTCATGAATACCTTTCACTAATACGCGCCACTGCTTTTGTTGTAGCGTTTCCATCGTTAGTTTTGTTGGAATTTTAAATGAACATTCAAGCCAATAATCTGCGTAAACTTCTCCCTTTGCTCCAACAAAGACTTGATCTTCACCACTTTCAATTACACCACTTACGAGAACATCACCTTCGTAAGCCGTATCGTTAACTGAAATTTTCCGTTCTCCATTTTGAATATTAAAGTGAGTAATTACACCACTTTTTGTTGCTACTAAATGTTCCGCTAGCTTTTCATTCGTTTGTTTAGTTTGTTTCGGTGACTCCTGAGGTCGTAAAATCACTCGTCCACCGTACTTTTCAATATGCACCCACGAAAGGTCTCGATGCCCTTCTAATAGCTTCTGTCGCATAACTGCATCTGAGGGTAAGTTTTTTTTAGAAATGGGTGTTTCTAATTGAAATGTATCTTGAAAGGTCTTCCCTAGACGTGCCTCTAACTCCGGTGTTGCCGCTTTAATATCAATCCGCCAAATAACCTGCGCACATAGTAATGGTATTAATATCATCAACGCTAGGCCAAGCAAAGTCCAAAGCTGCGCTCGAAAAACTTGAAGTTCATCTGCATAATAGATTGCCATTTTAAGTCGGTAACGGCTACGCACACGGCGAATCTTTGGTAGATAATGCATAGTTGTTTCAAAGACAACCTCTTGTTCACGAAAAACAACACGCTTTAATGGCACATGTTGCGCATGCAATGCTTGAATAAAAGGATGAACATTTTCATGGCGCTTTATACGTATGATAATTGGCCGATTATTCCACATTATCGCTCACACCCATATTCTTTGTCATTTTCATCTGAAGCTCCTGTAAATCCTCTACAGAAAGATGCAGCATATCTTCTTTAAGAGCATTAATTTCCACTGATTTTCCACGCACAGTAATATGATAATCTGCATAGATAAAAGAGCACGATGAAGCATCAGCATGTAGAAAACGATACGGGCCAATGATTTTTAGTGTTTCATATTGTAATAATTCAAGTAGTGGCGTTAATTGAAATAGTTTTCTCATAAAAAAATGCCTCCTTCTTCGGCAATATATGCATCGAAAAAGGAGGACATGCTAGTTATTTTCTTTTTGCTTTTGGAGGGCCTAAAACTTCTGCCATTACAACAGCCTGCATGAATGATTTTTTTGATGTCGGTAATTGAAAAGCCGATTGTGACTCAGCTACTCCCTCGACTTTTTTTCCAGCTGCCAAACGGCCAATACTTTCTCTATTCGAAGTACGACCCATTTTCTCAGTCGGGACTAAAGAGGGAGCTACATAGCTCGGTGTTTTTTCAATTACTGTTTTTTCGACATTTTTTTTCGGCTCTTCGAATTGAGGCTGTTCATTTTCCCATTCACCTAAAAATCCACGTGCAAAATCCTCAAAACTCTGTGGTTTAGATTGTTGCTGTTGCGTCACCTCTGCTTTTTTTATAACAGGAGGCTCTACTTGTGAATCCTTGTTAAAAGGAGGCATTGGTTTTTGTTCTTTCTTTTTTGATTTACCGAAAATAGAGCTGACTATGGCAATTATCACAAATATAATTAATTGTTCCATTTATTAGTACCGCTCCTTTCAGTTTTTTTATTGGTTAGATTCATTAGTTTCTGATTTATCTGAGCCTACTTTAGAAATGGAGTCTCGCATCGCTGTATCTGCTTGAATATTACGGTAGTTCATGTAATCCATAATCCCCAGATTACCAGAACGTAGAGCCTCTGCCATAGCCTGTGGTACTTCAGCTTCAGCTTCTACTACTTTTGCCTTCATCTCTTGTACGCGTGCAATCATTTCTTGCTCGTTCGCTACAGCCATCGCACGACGTTCTTCAGCCTTCGCTTGTGCAATGTTTTTATCAGCCTGTGCTTGTTCAATTTGTAATTCAGCACCGATGTTTTTGCCGATATCAACATCAGCAATATCGATCGATAAGATTTCAAATGCTGTACCTGAATCTAGACCTTTTGATAAAACAGTTTGAGAAATCATATCAGGGTGTTCTAAAACTTCTGTATGATGCTCAGCCGAACCAATTGTCGAAACGATCCCCTCACCTACACGAGCAATAACCGTTTCTTCACCAGCACCACCGACTAAACGCTCAATGTTTGCTCGTACAGTAATACGCGCCTTCGCTTTTACTTCAATCCCGTTCATCGCAACGCCTGAAATAAATGGTGTTTCAATGACTTTCGGGTTAACAGACATTTGTACCGCTTCTAATACATCACGTCCCGCTAAATCAATAGCTGCACAACGTTCAAATGATAATTCAATATTTGCACGATGAGCCGCGATTAACGCATTTACTACACGGTCAACATTACCACCTGCTAAATAGTGACTTTCAAGTTGATTGATCGTAACAGGTAATCCTGCTTTATGTGCTTTTATTAATGGGTTCACGATTCGTGATGGGATTACACGACGTAAACGCATACCGATTAATGTGAAAATACTAACACGGACACCTGCAGCAAGTGCAGAAATCCATAGCGCCACTGGTACAAAAGTAAAGAATACCGCGACTACAATGAATAATAAGACTAGCCCTGCAATCGGACCTAATAAAGCTAAATCAAAACCCATTTGCTATTCCTCCATCTCTTTTTCTGTTCGTCTCACAACAATACGTGAGCCCTCTACTTTAATAATTTCTACATGTTTCCCAACATCAACATAGCCACCTTCTGATACTACGTCAATGCGCTCACTTCCAAATAACATTGTACCCGCCGGACGAAGTGGTGTAATCGCTTTACCCACTTTTCCAAGCAGCTCTGTGCGATTCACGTTAGATACATAGCCTTCTTCCGTCGTTGTCGCATCCATCAAGACAAGCTTGTTTAAAACATGCAATTTTTTACCGAAAAATTTCATCAAGATCACCATTCCTATTATCGCTACAACAAATGCAATGAAAATCGCTATAATCATTTGCATCATGTTTGCACCTGCCAGTATTAGACTTAGTAATATTAGCGCACCACCTAAAATACCTACAATACCACCGGGGACAAAAAACTCCGCTATAACAAGCGCTAAACCTACAATAAATAAAAGTAATGTCTCATAACCTGCCAAGCCCGCCACCATATGACCGAAGAAAAATAATCCTAGCGCTGACAATCCCATTATACCCGGAACACCAAAACCTGGCGAATATAGCTCAACTACAAGCCCTAAGCTTGCAATCGACAATAAAATCGGAACGATAATTGGATTTGTAATAAAACGAGCGAGTTTTTCAGCAAAAGTAGGTTCAATCGGAACGATATCACGCTCATCTATTTGAGTTGCTTTTAAAAGATCCTGGAAATTCGAAACCGTTTCATCTGAATAACCAACTTTTTTTGCCTCTGAAGCAGATAACGTTAATAAATTCCCTTCTCCTGCTCGAAATTCTGGTAAATCAACAGATACATCAGCCATTGCTCGTGCATATTTTGGATCGCGATTTTTTGATTCTGCAGCTGCCTCCATTTGAGCAACCCATGCACTATGAGCCTTTAAATCTGCTGCATTTCCTGCTGAATCAATAACTGCAGCCGCCCCGATCGTTCCATTTGGCACCATGTAGATTTCATCCGCATGTAAGGCTAAAAAGGCACCTGCAGAATGAGCATCTTTGTTAATGTACGCAATTTTACGTATATCCGTTGCATCCATAAGCATTGCAATATCACCTGCTGCATTCACAAAACCACCAGGTGTATGAATGTCTAAAATAATCGCTTCTGCATTGTTTTCTTCCGCCTCTTTAAAAGCTCGTTCTAAAAATGCGTGAAGTCCTCTTTCTACTTCATTATGAATTGGTATATGGAAGACCTTGCTACTTGCAAAAGCAGACGTTAATGGAAACGCTAACAAAAATGTCATCCAAATAACTATTAAATAGCTGAGGATTCTTCGTCTTCGCATCTTTTTCCCTCCCTTCTAACATGCTTCTCTCCTGTATATACGACTGACTATGCAAAAAGTTTCATAAATCCTAATAATTTTATTATACAGTGAATTATTAACTTATGTAGCCCTAATAACCGGATATAGCTTCTACAATTAAGTATGTAACAAAAAAGCCGAATGAATCACAAAGATTACATTCGGCTTCTCCAATATGTACGTAAAAATGAGCTAATGTAAAATACCTGAAATTAATCAACATGCGATTAATTTCAGGTATATTTTTGTCTGCTCAGTGAATCATACAATTGCGTGTTATGAACGTAGGGATTTTTAATGGGAAATTAAATTACCACTTACGTTTACGTGCAGCTTCTGATTTCTTTTTACGTTTTACGCTAGGTTTTTCGTAGAACTCGCGCTTTCTAACTTCTTGAATTGTACCACTTTTTGATACAGTACGTTTGAAGCGGCGAAGAGCATCTTCAAGCGATTCGTTTTTGCGAACGACAGTTTTTGACATCTCTCTTTCCCTCCCTCCGAACACACGTCAATACACAAATAGGCTATTAACCATTTGCTGTGTACTAAAGAATTATAACGTATTGTCTAAAAATGGTCAATAGAAAGTGTACGAATTAATCTGGTGAATTTTTGGTTTTATTCCCTTAAGAATTTTCAGCTCACTTTTGGACAACAATAAACATACAAATTTTATTAATTATAGGTTCAATGAGGAGAATAAAATGAAAACATTTATCAATAAATTAAGTCCTCCAAAAGCGCTTGTTTTGGGCTTCGCCATCATCATTTTAATCGGAACATTTTTCTTAACGCTCCCCATTGCAACGGTCGATACTAATGGTCTTTCCTTTTTAGATGCTCTATTTACCGCTACCTCTGCTACTTGTGTAACAGGACTGATTGTTGTAGATACCGGCGATACATTTTCGTTATTTGGAGAATTAGTTATTCTTTTTCTTATCCAAATTGGCGGACTGGGCTTTATGACATTTGCGACGTTATTATTTTTACTATTAGGAAAAAAAATTTCTTTAAAAGAACGACTTTTGTTAAAAGAGGCATTTAATAACGTTACAATAGCCGGTTTAGTTAAATTAGTTAAAAGGATCCTGTTATTTACTGCAATCATTGAAATGATAGGTGGCTTCATTTTATCTATTCGTTTTTCGTTCGATATGCCTGTAGGTAAAGCCTTTTACTTCGGATTTTTCCATGCCATCTCGAATTTTAATAATGCTGGGTTCGATATAATGGGTGACTTTAAAAGCTTAACAGAATATGTAGATGATCCTTTCGTCGTATTCACTATTTGTGCACTTATTACGATTGGGGGCTTAGGATTTATTGTTATTAATGAACTATATGAATACCGCGGGACGAAGCGAATTTCAGTGCATACAAAAATTGTTTTAACTACAACGTTTATTTTAACAATTGGCTCGACGCTATTAATTTTCTTATTTGAATACAACAATAGTAAAACCATTGGCCCACTATCTGAATGGGGCAAAATTCTTGGTTCATTATACCAAGCTGTGACACCTAGAACTGCTGGCTCTAATACCCTCCCTATTGGTGATTTAACACATTCAACATTATTTTTAATCATTTGGTTAATGTTCATCGGAGGAGGTTCTGGATCAACTGCTGGAGGTATTAAAATAACAACTTTTGCTGTTTTAGTTGCTACGATGTGGTGTCAAATGAAAGGGAAAGAAGATGTAGTGCTTTTTAGGCGTAGAATTGTTAATGAAACGATTTTGAAAGCTTTAACAGTTACAATGTGTGGGATGATGATTGTCGTACTTGTTACCATCGTCTTAAGTCTTATTGAACAACGTCATAGTTTTATGATGTATTTATTTGAGGCTACTTCTGCATTCGGAACAGCCGGACTTACAATGGGGCTAACTCCTGAGCTATCAACCGGTGGCCGTCTTCTGATTATATTAACAATGTTTGTAGGAAGATTAGGCCCCTTAACAATTGCTTTTGCCATTACAAATCGTCGAAAAACGGAGGCTTTCCATCATCCAAAAGGTAAGATTATGATTGGCTAACCATAATAAAGGAGCGATGCATACAATGACAATCAAACAATATGCTGTTATAGGTCTAGGTAGGTTTGGTGTAAGCGTAGCCCGCAAATTATATGAAGCTGGGAATGAAGTTTTAGGAATCGATATTAATGAGGAAAAAGTCGAAGATGCTGAACCTTATGTTACACATGCAGTAGTTGCTGATACGACAGAAGAAAAAGCACTTAACTCCATCGGAATCAGAAATTTCGATTGTGTCATCGTCGCTATAGGTATTGATATGCAATCAAGTATTTTAACGGTCTCATTATTAAAGGAAATAGGCATAAAAAAAATAATTGCAAAGGCTCTCGGCAAAAGACATGGACAGGTTTTAGAAAAGGTTGGTGCTGATTGGGTTATTTACCCTGAAAGAGATATGGGTGAGCGAGTAGCTAATCAGCTTCTTTCACCAAACATGCTGAATTATATTGAATTATCAAAGGAATACAGTATAGAGGAAATTATGATTCCGTCTAAAATGGTCGGACAAAGTTTACGGGATTTAGACATTCGTTCGAAATATAATGTCAGTGTTATTGCCATAGTTCGCGATGGTAATATTACCATCTTACCCTCTCCTGATCAGATTATTGAAGAAAGCGATCTATTAGTTATGATTGGCCATAGAAAGGATCTTACTATTTTTTCAAATGTTGAATAGATAAAAGGCAAAATATCGAAGGTTGTGTCCTAAGATGATTTCCCCCTTGAAACAGCCTTCGATATGTTTTAGAAGATTTTCTTGCTATCCCTATCGTCTTTTAAAATCTCTACAGCTTCTCTGAAACGTTGAGAATGAACAACTTCTCGTTCACGTAAAAATTTTAAGCTATCATTTAAATCAGTGTCATCTGATAAATCAATAATCCACTGATATGTCGCCCTTGCTTTTTCTTCAGCTGCAATATCCTCATACAAATCAGCAATCGGATCCCCTTTAGCCTGAATGTAAGTTGCCGTAAACGGTGATCCAGCTGCATTCTGATAAAATAATGCCCTGTCATGATTGACATAGTGTTCTCCTAGACCCGCCTCTTTTAGCATCTCTGGAGTAGCATCCTTCGTCAGTTTGTAAATCATCGTGGCTATCATTTCTAAGTGAGAAAACTCCTCTGTCGCTATATCGGTTAACAGACCAACTACTTTATCAGGAATCGTATAGCGCTGATTCATATATCGAAGTGCTGCTGCTAATTCCCCGTCTGCACCACCATACTGCTCAATTAAATACTTAGCCAGCATAGGGTTGCATGTACTCACCCTTACTGGATACTGGAGCTTTTTTTCATAATACCACAAAAATAGTTCCTCCTAGTTACTCATAATCAATTATGCCTTGATCATAATCGCATTCAGAATCGGCTTTGGGCGTGCACAAAAAAACTCCTAATACATTAAAAAGTTAAACTTGCCATGGCCAAGGTGTATCTATCCAATTAAACGGATAATTTGAATAACTTCTCCCAAAATTCATAAGCGGACCAAATTTCTGTTCAAATTCAACCTTAAGTCGCATACTGATTTCAGTGTTTTCGTTAAATTGCTGAATAGCATCAAAATCGTGAGGATGAGTATCTAAATAAAGATTTAATTCCACTATTACAAAATCAATGGCTTGTATTTCTTCAAGTAGCGTATAAAATTCGGGTGGCATCTCCTTACTCATTCTTTATCCCCCCTTGTTGGGGATTTGGATAGGGGCTAAATAATTGAGGCCATAACGTACCAGATTTGAGAGCTTCTCTAGGGGTTGGGTATTGCGGTAGCCCAGGCGGTTGAAAACCCATATATAATTGGGGCGGTGTTGAAAAACTTTTAACCCTTATAGGTGGACATGGATCGAACGGACTAACAAAAGGCTTCCAATACTTATATTGAGTAAACATTGTATCCTCCCTTCTGTATCAATTACATCAGTGGAGTATATGAGGTACATTTAATGTTTATTCAGACGTGTTACGATCTGGAGAAAGTCACATTGTTACGGAACTATGTATCGAATCCGTTTTCAAACCTCCCTTACATAGCAATTAAAAACTTGATCTAATCTAAAGTAAAGGATGTTAGAAAACTGTTTTATCTGTAGCCCTTTATTATCGTAGGAAATAATTCGCGCATCATGTATAAGTACAAACACGTAATAAAACTCGCATTTAATGCGAGCTTTATTACGTGTTTAGTTTGGCAAGGTCTCTTTCCCCATCATACGCACAGATAAAAATTACACCGTATTATTTTTTAAAATGTTACTCCAAGAAAATATCCTATAGAAATAAAAATAATTACCCATACCATAGCGCCAAAACAAGCAAAAGCCAGAAAAGTACTAAACTTCATCTGTGTGATTCCAGACATGTAACTTGTAACGTGTCTAATCCCCGGAACAAAATATCCTATAATTATTGTCCACGGTCCAAAACGATGAAACCATCGTTCAACTTTAGTAAACCGTCTATTATTTAGTCCAAACCACTTTCCATATTTTATTATTAACGGTGTTCCTAATTTACTTCCAATTGCATAACTAAATACCATACCAGTGGATGTGCCTAAAAAACTTAAGATAATACTCAATAGAAAGTTTAAATGTCCCTCATGACACAAAAATCCTACAAACGTCATTAAGATCTCATCGGGAATGGGTAAGCCAATTATTCCTAAAGATAAGATTAAAAATATAGCTAGATATCCATATTGACTTATAAAACTGCTTATGAATTCCACGAATAGCTTCTCCTTTTTTAATACAAATCGTTACCTATATCATTAAACATCATATATTCCCCTATTTTTTCATTTAAAACACTCGAAGGAAATATTAAAAACGGCGAGGGAATTAAGATTAAATAATAGTATTTGATTGACCTAATTATAATCTACGCGTTCAATCTTCAATACCCTATGTTATCGATGTTACTAAGTTATGTAAGAATTCGGTTCGTATCTATACAAAGTTCTTGTAAAATGATCCAATCATCAAGATTATTATAAGATTCTCGAAGCAAACCCATAAAAATGATAATATTCCTCTCTGTACATTTTTACAAGTACTCTTCATAATACAACATCTACTACGAGTTAAAAAGAGGTGTATTGTGAATGAAACACCAACAATCGTTCAATAGGTTAAATTTTGATAATAATCATCCAAAAAAAGTAATGGAATTTATCAATTTGCTCATTTTTTTATGTATAGAAATATCATTTCAGGAAATGAATATTTTCCATTATTAGACTATCAATCAAATTTTCAATAAAAACGGGGCTAGTTCTTAACGAACAGCCCCTTATCCCTTACTATATAAGGGTTTTCATTACTATTAATAATTAGAATCTGCAATTAATCCGTTCATAATAGCAACACCAGAACTTGCTCCAATACGAGTAGCTCCAGCCTCAACCATCTTTTGCATATCTTCTAAGCTTCGTACACCGCCAGAAGCTTTTACACCTAAATCTGGGCCTACTGTTTTACGCATTAAGGCAATATCTTCTGCAGTTGCGCCACCAGTAGAGAAACCTGTTGATGTTTTCACATAGTCAGTACCTGCTGCCACAGCTAGCTCACATGCTTTTACTTTTTCTTCATCAGTTAGAAGGCAAGATTCAATAATTACTTTTACAAGTGCGCTACCTTTTGCCGCTTCAACAACTGCAGCAATATCTGCTTGCACAAGGTCATAGTTTTTATCCTTTAATGCACCGATATTGATAACCATGTCTACCTCTTTTGCACCGTTAGCAATCGCATCTTTCGCTTCGAATGCTTTAACAGCTGGTGTGTTAGCACCTAAAGGGAAGCCAATTACTGTACAAACTAAAACATCTGAGCCTTGTAAAAGCTCGCTGCTATATTTCACCCAAGTTGGATTTACACAAACAGACGCAAAGTTAAATTGTTTTGCCTCTGCACACAATTTTTCGATTTGCTCTTTTGTAGCTTCAGCCTTTAATAATGTGTGATCAATCATACGTGCGAAATTTTGTTCCATTTTATTAGACTCTCCTTCTATCAACAAGTTGTACGTACCTCTCTGGAATCATAACATTTTTTAACGTTTCCGTCTAATTTTGAATGAAATTAGATGAATTCAAATTATTTTAGAAACAAATCCATTATGCCTCGGCATAATTGCATCCGGAATCAAGTTTGTGCTTGCACATTCGACTCCAAGACTCCGCTTTCGCGGGCATTTAGACACCCACTGAAAGAAATTAAAATATAGCAAAACACCGTTCAAAGTTTGAACGGTGTTTCTATTCATAGGTACTCTTTTTTTATTTTATAGTTTCTAATACACGAACGAATTGTCCTTTAGAATGAGGATATCCAGCTTGCGTAATTTTCACTTTTACAAGTTGACCGATTAGGCTTTCTGGACCTTCAAATACTACTTTTAAGTAATTATCAGTATAGCCTGTTAAAAGCCCTGCCTCAACGCTTTCATCATGCACGAATTCTTCAGGAATTACCTCTAGCACTTGATCTTCAAAGCGAGAAGAATATTCCTTCGCTAATTGATCATTTAAAGCGATTAATCGGTGAACACGTTCGTTTTTAATGTTTTCGTCAATTTGGTCCTCCATGCGCGCAGCTGGTGTACCTGTACGTGGAGAGAACGGGAATACGTGTAATTCAGAAAACTTATGGTCACGAATAAAGTTATATGTTTCCATGAACTCTTTCTCAGTTTCACCTGGGAAACCTACGATTACATCAGAAGTGACCGCCAAGTCTGGTAAAGCTTCATGTAGTTTAGTTAAACGTTCACCGAAGAACTCCATTGTATACTTACGACGCATACGTTTTAAAACTGTATCAGAGCCAGATTGGATTGGAATGTGTAAGTGGTTAACAACGATTTTTGATTCACGTAAAACTTCAATCACTTCATCTGTTAATTGACTTGCCTCAATCGAAGAAATACGAAGGCGTTTTAAACCTTTCACATTTGCCTCTAAATCACGTAGAAGCTGGGCTAAATTGTAATCTTTTAAGTCTTGTCCATAGCCACCTGTATGAATACCAGTTAGTACAATTTCAAGATACCCTGCATCCACTAGTTGTTGGGCTTGGCTTAATACTTCTTGAGGATCTCGAGAACGCATTAACCCACGTGCCCATGGAATAATACAAAACGTACAGAAGTTATTACAGCCTTCTTGTATTTTTAAAGATGCGCGTGTACGGTCTGTAAATGCAGGCACGTCTAATTCCTCATACACACGATTTTTCATAATGTTACGCACAGCATTAATTGGTTGGCGTTCAGTAAGATATTGATCTATGTAGCCAAGTAATTTTGTACGATCCTGTGTTCCTACAACAATGTCAACACCAGGAATCGCCATAATTTCAGCTGGGGATGTTTGAGCGTAACATCCTGTAACACAAATGACAGCGTCTGGATTTTGACGAATAGCTCGACGGATAACTTGACGTGATTTTTTATCCCCTGTATTTGTTACTGTACATGTATTAATGACATAGACGTCTGCTTGACGATCAAACTCCGTACGATCATAACCTTCTTCTTTAAATAACTGCCAAATTGCTTCTGTTTCATAATGATTTACTTTACAACCTAGAGTATGGAAACTCACGATTTTTGATCGCTCGTTACTCATAATATATATCATCCTTTCAAGAGTACACTACAATAAATTAAATTATCAACGTGTCTTATAATAGCACAAATAAATAAAATGAGCCTAGCTTTTTGGCTAGGCTTCAAAAAATATATAAATGAAAATTGTTTACTAATAAGAGTTGCTCTACTAAAAATACAAATAATATAAAAGAAAAAAAGTCCAATCTCAAAATAAATTGCAAAAAGGCAGTTGAAAATTAGATTCACTCTAACTTTCAACTGCCCACTCAAATAGTAAATTTTTATCAGTGCCGTTAAATAGTTTTGGGCAGTTTTTTCAATTACATTTTCTTAGAACAGCCCTTTAATTTGTACTATTTGTTCTACTCCTCTAAAAACTAGATCAAGGACTAACTGGAGGAGTAAGTCCTAAAAGAACAGGAGTTACTACAGTGCTACCCGCTCCAAGGCGAACTTGTTGAACTTGCAGTACTTTTACTGTAAGATCAAGAACAATTTTTTCACGTAATGTGCAGAAAGTACCTTCTGGTGCTGCCATAATTGGTGAAAAATCTAGTTCAAAGAAGTTTGCAGCAACTAACTCGCCAAATGGTTGCTCATTGTACTTCACGAGATTTTGGAAGAAAGCCTTATCCAATCGAGCATCCATTTGAGTAACTTCATTCAGGAAGTTCGCTTCGGCAAACTCAGAAATCCCTAAGATTGGAGTAGTGCCTCCAGGTGTTTGTGGGAAAATAAGTTCTGTAAAACCAGAAAACGGAACGTCTGCAATTCTATCACGAAGTGCGCCATTACATGCTGATGAAGCATATTCAATATTTTTACGAATATGTCCTGCTACAAATAATTTAGCTCTTGTTACTCTAAAAAAGTCAGTGTTATCAATACGTGCAAATCTAACCGGCACTAATTTAACTTGATTTAGGAATACATTTTTTTTCACTCTTTTGATTTCAGTTGCTGCAGGAGTAAGCGTAATATCTGACTCCACAACTATTTGAAGTGTTGGTTCTGCAAGTACAACTGGAACTTTAATAGTTGGGGCTGTAACTGGTGTAGCGATTAGTGGAGTAGCCTCACTATTTAAAGGTATTTGTTCAGTTGATGCTACAGGGCAAGGTAGCATTTGATTTTCTAATTGTTCACTCAAAAAATTCCCTCTTTTCATTTTTTAGTCATTAGAGAGCGCTCTCTATATTGCTAGAATATGTAGCTATTAAATCTATACATGGACGTATATACTAGTTTTTTTCTGATATTACAAAAGGGATTTTTGAGTTGAGAGATAAGTTTTATTACCCTCTAGACTCTTGACTGTCATAACGGACTCGAATTTTCTGTACTTGTAGCATATGAATGATCAATTCTAATACCATATTTTGGCACAATTGGTTTGAATGAATAATTGATTCATCTTGTGCAGGTACTGCATCCGTAGTCTGAAATGTAGTATATTCAATATTTTGATTTATAAAGCCTTCAATAAATAATTTTCCCTTTAACGCTGTACATGTCCCATTATTTAATGATTGGGAAAACTGACTAGGTACGAATCTACAGTTGGTTAGTACTACCTCATTCGAGATATCTTTTACTCCCACAATTCCTTTGTCAATTTGAATAAATTCTTCAAGACATATTTCTATCTTATATTCCCCTACAACAACCGGAACTCTAATATGCATAACATCATCGGAAGCGTAAGAGTGATTATTTGTTTCTCCTTTTTTAATTGATTGTGTGTTATGTAAAGGAACTACAACTGATTTAGACGGATTACTCGTCTGATTATTTTTTTCATAAGTATCATTTTTCATTAAAAATATTATTTCATTAATTTTTGAGTGAACTAAACGACAATCGGGCTGTTCAGGATAATCGGTTGAAGTATTAAATAGTTTAGTTTCAAGTTGAGGGGTAAGTTGATTGTTTAAATCAAGAAAATCAAATGTATTTTTAACAACCTCTCCACAAATAGGAGCATGAAGAAAATCATCAATTTCTATATGAGTAGAGATTAGACTTTTTTTGGTTATAGAACATATTTGTCCTTGCGCTGAACTAATAGATACACTAATATCACCTGTAGAATTGTTTTTCTCCATCTCTTCTGTATCAATATCTCCATCAACTTTAGAAGGGCTGTGTAGCTCGCTATTAGGATCTAAACGCACTGCAAGATCCTCTTCTTCTACAGGACCGGTTTCATCCGCCTCTTCATTATTACGGAGATCATTCATTTCATCCTCTACATCAACTTCAGAAGGGCTATGTAGCTCGCCATTAGAATCTAAATGTGTTGCAAGATCCTTTTCTTCTACAAGACTGGTTTCATTCGCCTTTTCTTTATTACGGAGATCATTCATTTCATTCTCTATATCAACTTCAGAAGTGCCGTGTAGCTCGCCATTAGAATCTAAATGTGTTGCAAGATCCTTTTCTTCTACAAGACTGGTTTCATTCGCCTTTTCTTTATTACGGAGATCATTCATTT